>NZ_JBYSXD010000070.1:0-18466 GCF_058781865.1 Arthrobacter sp. FW306-1B-F12A | reverse complement strand
GGCCCACGTGGCCGACGCGTCCTTTGCTGAAATCACGCTGCGGCGCCGTGGCAGGATCCGCCGCTATCTCTTTGAGCACCCGCGCGTCATGGACGCGGTGGTGGTGCTTTGCTATTCGCTCCTGGCACTGCCTACGCTGATCAGCTCCATCGTGGACGGCAAATGGTTCGCCGCCCTGCTGCTCGTTGCCATCGCCGCCATCCTGTTCCTTCGACGCCGCAATCCGCTGAGTGTCACCGCGACCGTTGCGGTCCTCGAAGTGGCCGTGACGCTGCTGAATCCCTGGGGTTCGAACGTCTCCGCGGGATTGTGGTTTGCGCTGTATGCGGTGGCCGTGGCGAGGGCCCGGACCTTCGCGTTGACGGTGTTCGGCGCGGCGAGCCTGCCCCTGACGCTCGTGTATCTCTTCATGTGGACCAGTCCGGCGGCCCCTGCCAACGGAGAGGCGATTCCGGAGAATTTCCACCTCATCAGCAACATCGCGGCCGCGGTCAGCATCTTGTTGTCCAACCTGATCGCCACCGGCATCGGCATTTCGGTGCGGCAGCGGCGTGAGCATGAGAGCGAAATCAGGGCCTGGGCTGCCCGCACGGCCCGCTTGGGTTCCGTCACCGAACGCAACCGGATCGCCCGCGAGATGCACGACGTCGTGGCGCACTCGCTGACGGTCATGATCAGCCTCTCGGACGGTGCCGCCGTCGTGGTCAAGAAGGATCCTGAGCGCGCGGGTGAGGTGCTTGGCGAACTCTCGCGCACCGGCAGGACTGCGCTGGCTGATATGCGCCGCGTCCTCGGCGTGCTGCGGGAGGACTCCGCGCGCCCGGCGCCCCTGGAGCCCTTGGTTTCCGGGCACGACCTGAGCAAACTCCTGGACGGATTCCGGACGGCGGGGCTGCCGTTGCACTATTCACACACGGGCCCTGCCCTTCCTGAAGACCCGGCGTTGCAACTCACGGTCTACCGGATCGTGCAGGAATCCCTGACCAACGTGCTCAGGTACGGGCGCTCCTTGAGCCAAGTGGATGTGCGGATCGTGCGGGAGGGTGACTCGGTCACCATTGAAGTGCTCGACGACGGCAGGGGCTCCCGGGAGCCGGGAACCGAAGAGGCGGCCCTGGGCACGGGCCAAGGCATCACGGGAATGCGTGAACGTGCGGGAATTTATGCCGGAACCGTGGATGCCGGTCCTGGAATCCACGGCGGATGGCGGGTCCATGCGGAGCTGAAATGGAATGGCGACAAGGGGAAATCATGACAGACAATGCTCCCATCAGGGTTCTATTGGTCGACGACCAGCCCCTGCTACGCATGGGATTTCGGCTCATCCTCGAAGGCGAGGACGACCTCGAAGTGGTGGGCGAAGCCTCCGACGGTGCCGAAGCCGTGCGGAAGGTGAAGGAACTGGAACCCGACGTCGTGCTCATGGACGTCCGGATGCCCGCCATGGATGGAATCGAAGCCACACGGCGGATCACGGCCTCGTCAACCAACGCCAGGATCATCATCCTGACCACTTTCGACCTCGACGAGTATGCCTTCTCCGGCTTGCAAGCTGGGGCTTCCGCCTTCCTGCTCAAGGATGTTGCGCCTGCCGAGTTGGTCCAAGGCGTCCGGCTCGTGGCCAGCGGCGACGCCGTGGTTGCTCCGAGGGTCACCCAGCGGCTCCTGGAAACCTACGTCCGCGGAGGCCGCGTTCCCGGCCAGGCTGCAGCCCCTGCCCGCGATCCACTGCTCGAAGAATTGACCCCCCGCGAAACCGAGATGCTGGAGGCTATCGCCGGAGGGCTCTCCAACGCCGAAATCGCCCACAAATTCTTTTTGTCCGAAGCCACGGTCAAGACCCACGTCCGGCGCATCCTCACCAAGCTGCACCTGCGGGACCGGGTCCAAGTGGTGGTCTACGCCTACGAAACAGGACTCGTGATCCCGAGCAACCCGGATTACTAGTGACGCGATAACGCCTCGCCGGCGACGTCCGCGGCCGCGGCTAGACTCGGAGCCATGCCTTCGAACTCCGCTGCAGAACACATCCAGGACCTTGGCGCGTATGTCAGCGCATCGCCGTCGAGCTTCCACGCCGTCAACGAGGCCGCGCGCCGGCTCGATGCGGCCGGTTTCACGGCCCTTGATGAACTTCAGCATTGGGAAGGCGGGGCTGGCAGCTTCTACGTGATCCGGGACGGCGCCCTCATTGCATGGGTGACGCCGGAAGGCGCCACTCCGACCACGGCATTCAATATCCTTGGCGCCCACACGGATTCTCCGTCTTTCAAGCTCAAGCCCAAGCCGACAACGGGCAAGTTCGGTTGGCTGCAGGCCGGCGTCGAAGTCTACGGCGGACCCTTGTTGAACTCCTGGCTGGACCGTGAGCTTCGGCTCGCAGGGCGCCTCGTGATGCTGGACGGCACCCAGCACCTCACGGCAACCGGACCGCTCCTGCGCTTCCCGCAATTGGCCATCCACCTGGACCGGGCCGTCAATGACGGCCTCACGCTGGACAAGCAACATCACATGAACCCCGTGTTCGGCCTCGGCGATCCCGATTCCGCGGATGTCCTGGCAATCCTGGCGGACTCGGTGGCCGGGGTTTCCGTGGATCCGGCGCAGATCGGCGGCTACGACATCGTCGTCGCGGACACCCAGGCACCTGAGCAGTTCGGTGCCAAGGGCGAACTGTTTGCATCGGGGCGGCTCGACAACCTCTCCTCAACCCACGCCGGGCTCGCGGCACTCATTGCGCACGCAACCGCGGGCGCGCCGGCTGCCGGTCCCATCGCGGTCCTGGCCGCCTTCGACCACGAAGAAATCGGCTCTGCCTCGCGCTCGGGCGCCTGCGGACCCATCCTCGAAGACATCCTCACCCGGATCTCCGACGGATTGGGCGCAACGGTGAGCGAACGGCGCCAGGCGTTGTCGGCGTCGTTCTGTGTTTCCGCGGATGCCGGCCACGCCGTCCACCCCAACTACCCGGAGCGGCACGATCCGGCCAACCGACCGATCCTCAATGGCGGACCGCTTCTCAAGATCAACGCGAACCAGCGGTACGCCACGGACGCTACCGGCGCGGCATTCTGGGCGCGGCTCTGCGGCGAGGCGGGTATCCCCTACCAGGAGTTCGTCTCCAATAACGACGTCCCGTGCGGCTCCACCATCGGTCCGCTGACGGCCACCCGCCTGGGGATCCGGACGGTCGACGTCGGCGTGCCCCTTCTGTCGATGCACTCCGCACGCGAGCTATGCGGCGTTGAAGACCCGCACCACCTGGCCACGGTGACGGAGTTGTTCTTCCGCACGGCGATCTAGCTCAAGACGCCAGGCTCACCACGAGGTTGATGGTGGTGGCCAGGATCCCGACGCCGAAAACGTAGGCGAGCAGGCTGTGCCGCAAGGCGGCAGACCGCATTGCCCTGGTGGTGATCGACGTGTCCGAAACCTGGTACGTCATCCCGAGGCTGAACGCCATGTAGGCGAAGTCCGTGTATTGCGGCGGTTCCTTTTGGTTGAACTCGATGCCGCCGGGCGGATCGGACGTGTAGTACACCTCGGCATAGCGCAGGGTGAAGAGGGTGTGCACCAGCAGCCACGACGCCACGGCACCGACGAGGGCCAGCAGGGCGAGCATGAATTTGTCGACGCCGTGCGCGTCCTTCGCGCCGAACATCACCAGGACGAAGGCTGCGAGGGAGCCGACGGCGGCACACAGGATCAGGAGATCGGCCGTGGAGCGCCGTGGATCTTCTTCCCTGGCGTGGCTTCTGGTCTGATCGGCCTTCATCCGAGTGATGACTGTCCACACGAAGATGTTGTAGACCACGGCGGCCACTGCCCAGCCCGCCGCGGGCGCGTAGATCCACTGTCCCCAAATTCCGGTCGCCACTGCGGCAGCGATGCCGGTGACGATCATCAGCAAGAATCGCAATCGGGAACGTTTGGCACGGGCAGACTTCGGACCTTGGTTCTTTGCTGCGGCGTTCATAGTCAGATCATGGCACGCCTGGCTGGAGGCTCAGGGGTCACGCCACGCAGACTTTTGGGCTCATGCATGGAGCAGCGCCCCGGAAAACCGGGGGATCCCGACGTCGGACGGTCCAGAAAGTTGCACAGCGTGACGGCTTAGCTGCCGTGACGCCTTAGCTGCCGTGACGCCTTAGCTGCCGTGACGCCTTAGCTGCCCGGCCGGGGCGCGAACATGATGACGGCCACTCCGAAGATGCAGATCATGGCGCCGATGATGTCCCAACGGTCCGGGCGGAAGCCATCCATAAGCATTCCCCAAGCCAACGATCCGGCGATGAACACCCCGCCGTAAGCGGCAAGCACGCGGCCGAAGTGTGCGTCAGGCTGGAACGCCGCCACGAAACCGTAGATACCCAAGGCTGCGATACCGAGGCCCGCCCACCACCACGGTTTGGCCTCCCTGACCGATTGCCACACGAGCCAGGCCCCGCCGATCTCGGCGATGGCCGCGAGGATAAAGAGTGCGACGGATTTGAGGACGGTCATGGGTTCAGTCTGCCTGAGCTTGGCGTCGCGGTACCACGCGGGTTATCCACATATCTGGGTTATCCACATACGCGGCGCCGCGCATTCCACCATGCCGACACGCCGAATAGGCTTAGAGGCGGGAAATGGACTAAGATATTGAAGTCTGTGCTGCGCCTGCTTCCGCTTCTGGAAGCGGTCATCAGCACTGTTCATCGCAAATGAACCTCCTGTTACGGAAATGCCGTAACCGCTTAGCCCAAAGGAGGTGGGTTCACATATGCGTCCTTACGAATTGATGGTAATCATCGACCCCGAGGTCGAAGAGCGTACCGTAGAGCCGTCGCTTCAGAAGTTCCTCAATGTCATCACCACCGATGGTGGAACCATCGAAAAGGTTGACATCTGGGGCCGCCGTCGCCTCGCTTACGACATCAAGAAGAAGTCCGAAGGTATCTACGCTGTGGTGAACTTCACCGCCAAGCCGGAAACCGCCAAGGAACTTGACCGCCAGCTGAGTCTCAACGAGACCATCATGCGCACCAAGATCACCCGCCCCGAAGAGCAGAAGGTCGTTGCTGAGTAATTTCAGCTCCAGGCTTTCATTCTTTACCCCGCAGGAACGAACAAGGAGGCAGTAGATGGCAGGCGAAACCACTATTACGGTCATCGGTAATCTCACCAATGACCCCGAACTGCGGTTCACACCGTCAGGCTCGGCGGTAGCGAACTTCACCATCGCTTCTACTCCCCGGACCTTCGACCGCCAGTCCAATGAGTGGAAGGACGGGGAAACCCTGTTCCTCCGCGCATCGGTATGGCGCGAAGCAGCCGAAAACGTCGCCGAATCCCTCACCAAGGGCATGCGCGTGATCGTTTCCGGCCGCCTGAAGAGCCGTTCCTACGAAACCAAGGAAGGCGAGAAGCGCACCGTTATCGAGCTCGAAGTCGATGAAATCGGCCCGAGCCTGCGTTACGCCAATGCCAAGGTCAACCGCACCCAGCGCTCCGGCGGTCAGGGTGGCCAGGGCGGCTTCGGCGGCGGCAACAATAGCGGCGGCTTCGGAGGTGGCGGCGCTGGTGCAAACCAGGGCGGCAACTCCGGCGGAACGTGGGGCGGCGGCCAATCCGCACCGCAGGAAGACCCCTGGGCTACCCCGGGCGTCAGCAATGCGGGTGGATGGGGCAACGGCCCGGATTCCGAACCTCCCTTCTAAACACTCATAAAAGTTCGACGCCGGAACCCGCCGGACGTGCCGCAAGGCACCCGGGTGGCGACCGCCGTCGAGCACCACCATCCCGTGGATCCATTCCACGGGCTCCATAGAAAAGGAGCTCCACGATGGCTAAGGCTGAACTCCGTAAGCCCAAACCAAAGTCCAACCCCTTGAAGGCCGCTGACATCACCGTCATCGACTACAAGGACGTAGCATTGCTGCGCAAGTTCATCTCCGACCGCGGAAAGATCCGCGCCCGTCGCGTCACTGGCGTCACGGTGCAGGAACAGCGCAAAATCGCCCAGGCAATCAAGAACGCCCGCGAAGTTGCTCTGCTGCCTTACTCCGGCGCTGGCCGCGGCTAAGGAAGGGATTAACTAACATGGCAAAGCTCATTCTGACCCACGAAGTAACCGGTCTCGGTGCTGCTGGCGATGTTGTCGAGGTCAAGGACGGTTACGCACGTAACTTCCTGCTGCCCCGCGGCTTCGCTCTGACCTGGACCAAGGGTGGCGAGAAGCAGGTTGAGTCCATCAAGGCTGCCCGTGCTGCTCGTGCCCACGCTTCGGTCGAAGCTGCACAGGCCCAGGCCTCTGCGCTTTCTTCCAAGAAGGTCAAGCTCGTAGTGAAGGCCGGCGAGTCCGGTCGTCTCTTCGGCACCGTCAAGCCGGCTGATGTCGCTGCTGCAGTTGAGGCCGCTGGCCTTGGCTCCATCGACAAGCGCAACGTTGAACTGCCGAACCACATCAAGTCCCTTGGTTCGTACCAGGCCAACGTCCGCCTGCACGAGGACGTTTCCGCTGTCATCGACCTTGAGGTCGTTGCAGGGAAATAATCTCTGACGTAGCTCGAAGGACCCCCGTCCCCGGTTTCCGGAGGCGGGGGTCCTTTGCTATATGCGCTTTCGGGGGCGCGAACTGGCAGTAGATGCCCTCCGGCGGCCTCGCTACGGGCATTAGCTGCCAGTTCGCGCCAAGGAAGACGGGGGAACTTGATAGCCTGCCGGGGTGAACCTTGAAACCATGCGCACCAGGCCCTTCTCGCAAGTGGATGTCTTCACCGACGTGCCATACCTCGGCAATCCGCTTGCAATCGTCGTCGACGCTGAGGGGCTCAGCGCGGACCAGATGCAGCACTTTGCCCACTGGACCAACTTGTCCGAGACCACCTTCCTGCTGCCGCCGAGCGATCCTGCGGCCGACTACCGCGTTCGCATCTTCACCGGCAGCGAGGAATTTCCTTTCGCGGGACATCCGACGCTTGGCTCGGCGCATGCCTGGCTGGCGGCCGGCGGAGTGCCGAAACAGGACGGGATGCTGGTTCAGGAATGTGGCGCAGGCTTGGTCAAGGTAAAGCTCGACGGCGGCCGGCTCGCGTTCGCTGCTCCGCCACTGACCCGCTTCGGGCCCGTGGACGAAGGAACCATCGAACAGCTGGCCGCCGGCCTCCGGCTGCCCCAAGCGGCGCTCCTGGATGCATCGTGGCTGGTCAACGGGCCTCAATGGATCGGCGTGCTGCTCGAATCGGCCGAGCAGGTCCTTGGCCTTGAGCCGGACCTTGAGGCGTTGGGGGATCTGAAGGTCGGTGTGATCGGTCCTCATGAACCGGGCGCCGGAGTCGATTTCGAAGTCCGGACGTTCATTCCGGGAGACGCCATGGTGGAGGACCCCGTCACGGGAAGTTTCAATGCGGGGGCTGCCCAGTGGCTGATCGGCAGCGGCCGGGCTCCGGAGCAGTACGTCGCCGCGCAGGGCACCGTGCTGGGCCGGGCGGGACGCATCCACGTCACGGTGGAAGACGGCGAGACCTGGGTGGGCGGGAGCTCGGTGATGTGCATCCAGGGAACGGTCCGCCTGTAGCGGGGGAATAAAAGGCGCGGAGCTGCAGTTTGGGAGTATAGATGCAAACGCATGTACTCTGGTTTGAAGCCATCGAACCGCCTAGCAACAGGAGACAGTCATGGAGACCCGCCGCATAACCGTCCTTTCCGCCGGACTTGGCGTACCGTCGTCGACCAGGCTCCTTGCAGACCAGCTCGCCGCGTCGGCCAAGCGCCAGCTGGGCGATGCCGGCTACGAGGTCCGCGTGGACATTGTCGAACTCCGGGACCTGGCGGTGGATATCGCCAACAACTTCGTCACCGGCTATGCCGCGCCGCGCCTCGCGGAGGTGATCGCCGGCGTCGAGGATTCCGATGGCATCATCGCCGTCACTCCCGTCTTCAGCGCCTCCTACAGCGGGCTGTTCAAGTCCTTCATCGATGTGCTGGACCCCAAGTCCCTGGACGGGAAGGCAGTCCTCCTGGGCGCCACGGGCGGCACCGACCGGCACCAAATGGTGCTCGACTACGCCATGCGTCCGCTCTTCACCTACCTTCGGACCCGGATAACCCAGACGTCCGTTTTCGCCGGGCCCCAGGACTGGGGAAACACCGACGACGGCGCGTCGCCGCTATCGGTCCGCGTGGACCGCGCGGCCGGCGAGCTTGCCCGGCTCCTGAGCGGCGAGCAGCCGCACCGCAAGGCGGACGCGATGGAATCCCTGCCTTTTGAGCAGCTCCTCGCGGGGATCACCGCGGCACGCTAGGCGAGGTAGTCCGAGGCCGGTTCGCTACAGGGCGAGCCGGCCGAACTTTTCCGGCGGCCGGCTCGTTGACCCGAACATGAAGTGTCCCGTGGATTCAATTGACCTGGTAATGAGTGAGCGCAGCGGTGTGGAGATCGATTACTGCCCGCAGTGCAGAGGAGTGTGGCTGGACCGCGGCGAGCTCGACAAGATTATTGACCGTGCCGCCGGCGGATTCGGGGCTGGATCCACCGCGCCGCCGGCTCCTGTGGACGGACTCACGCCACCGCCGCTGTATGGCAACCCGGCCTACGAGACCCAGGATCCCCGCTATGCCGGGAATGACAGGCCACGCCTTGACGACCGGAACTACGGCAAGCAAGGTCACAACCGCGACTATGACCGTCGGCGGCCCAAGAAAAAGGAAGGCTGGTTGGGGGACCTGTTCGACTTCTAGGACGTGAGGGCTCGCCCGGCCCGGGCTAGTCCTCCAGCAGCTCGATGAACTCCCTGGCCTGCTTCATGCTGATGTCGGAATGCTTGGTCAGGGCCAATGCCGCGGCTTCGACGTCGCCGCTCTTGGCCAGGGTGCGGATCCGGCCGTAGATCTCGTCATTGAGCATATTGCTGCTCACTTCACGCGTGACGTCGCCCTTGCTGACGATTGCGCGGTACCGGTACGGGAAGTGCTCCGGCTCGTCGTCGTCGGGCATGAGGTCCTGCGGGGCGGGTTCGGGCTTGCGGAAGGGCTGCGGGTGCGCCGCAAGGGCGCCGACGGCGTCCCGTGAGGCGCGCAGGCCCTCTCCGGTGGCGCTGAGGTACAGCTTGATGGCCGCCATGGCCTGACCTTGGGCGATCAGGGAATACAGCTGCCGGTGTTGATCCTCGCTGAGCTTCGCGGCGGCCTCGCGGGCCAGCTCGACGGGATCCACGGCAGCTTTGTGGGTGGCCGCATTTCCGCGGAGTTCCGCTGAGCGGCGGGCGAGCACACGGCTCATCAGCAGCACGCCGACGACGACGGCCGCCAGGATCAAGACCGGAACGAGTAGGGAAGACATGCGCTAAAGCCGATCTATGTAGTTCTTGGCGGTCAACAAGTCCGAGTGGGTCGTCTGGCGCAGGAGCTTGATGGCCTGGATTTTCTGCCCGCTGCGGACCATGCCCTGCAGCTGCAGGGCGAACTGTGGATTCAACTGCCCGTTGGGGAGGATGGGACCGTTGTAGCCGGCCTGGCCGACTCCCGGGCCAGCCCCGGCTTGAGCCCTCAGTGCCGCCCGCGACTGGCTGTCCTGCTGGGACTGTTGCTGCGCATTCTGGCTGGGCCGTGTGGATGCATCGATGCGGGCCCTCGCTGCCGTCGCCGCTTGCACTTGGGCGGCCTGGTGGGCTGCCGAGCGGGCGGCCAGCTCCCGTTGATATCGTTCGGCGTCTGACAGCCCCGAGTTGCGTGGCTTGAATGCCGCCGTCAGGGCCCAAATCACGGCCACAAGGATGACAACGGGCATTGCGACCAGCAGTACATCCCCAATGGTGAAACCCATACCTAGAGCTTATGTCAGAACGCGGTTATCCACAGCACATTCCTGCTTTGGCATAGCTTCTGAGAGCCGACTGTCAAATTTCAGGCTGATTTGTGGGGAGTATCACATTTTTGGCATATTTATCCCCCTTTCGGCCGTCAGGCGGGGACCGGAGCCTGGATTGAGCGAATCGCCCTGTGGATGATCCGTCGAGGAAAATACTTTTGATCCACATGGCTCGAAGAACGTTTTCCCAGCTCAGAGGCTATTTGCCGGAAAAAGAATTTCTCTTTCCACAGGGTCATGCACAGACTGTGCACAAGTAGGGGTATGTATTCCACACTTTATCCACAGGTCCAGCTTGGTGCCTCGGAAAAGCAGGGCTAACGTGGCTGAGTACCTGCTTTAGGTACTTGGAAAACCCCTGTTTCTTGTGGACGGCACCTTGGTGCCGTTGAAAAGCAGCGCGCCTGCGGACCTTTCTGTGGATAAGTTGTGGAAATCTTGGGAAAACCAAAATTGTCGGTGCCCTACGGAACAGTTTGGACCAGCCGGCATAAACGGCGCGGTCGGAGCAACCCACACGGGACATTGGCCTACCGCACCGCCGGGAACAGTTATCTTCGCGGTACACAATGGAGGACGGCTTTGTCAGTTACGCACTTGGATTCGATCGAGGGCGGCCGGACCTCGGACGCCAGCCGCAAACCTCCCCAGGACATCCCCGCTGAACAATCAGTTCTCGGCGGCATGATGCTGTCCAAGGATGCCATCGCCGACGTCGTGGAAATTGTGCGCGGACATGACTTCTACCGTCCCGCCCACGAGACGATCTACGAGTCCATCATCGACCTCTACGGCCGCGGCGAACCTGCCGATGCCGTCACCGTGTCCGATGAGCTCACCAAGCGCGGCGAGATCAACCGGATCGGCGGCCCTGCCTACCTGCACGAACTGATCCAGACCGTGCCCACGGCGGCCAACGCTGGCTACTACGCCGAAATCGTTGCTGAGCGCGCCGTCCTGCGCCGGCTCGTGAATGCCGGCACCAAGATCGTCCAGATGGGGTACGGCCAGGACGGAGAGGTCGAAGACCTCGTCAACCAAGCCCAGGCCGAGATCTATGCCGTGGCCGAACGCCGCACTGCGGAAGACTACGTGGCGCTCAAGGACGTCATGGAATCCACCGTTGATGAGATCGAGGCATCCGGCCACCGCGGGGAGGGCATGACGGGCGTACCCACCGGGTTCTACGAACTCGATGAGCTCACCCATGGTCTTCACCCGGGCCAGATGATCGTCATCGCCGCGCGCCCCGCCGTCGGTAAGTCCACGTTCGCGCTTGACTTCGCCCGTTCCGCTGCCATCAAGAACAACCTCGCCACCGTGATGTTCTCCCTGGAAATGGGACGCAACGAAATCGCGATGCGCCTGCTGTCCGCGGAAGCCACCATCGGCCTCCAGGACCTGCGCAAGGGCACCATCAAGGACGAGCAGTGGTCCAAGATCGCCACCACCATGGGCCGCATGAACGACGCCCCGCTGTTCATCGATGACAGCCCCAATATGTCCCTCATGGAAATCAGGGCAAAGTGCCGTCGCCTGAAGCAGCAGCACGACCTCAAACTGGTGATCCTCGACTACCTCCAGCTCATGAGCTCCGGCAAGAAGGTGGAGTCCCGCCAGCAGGAAGTCTCCGAGTTCTCGCGTGCCCTCAAGCTGTTGGCCAAGGAGCTCCAGGTTCCGGTCATCGCGCTCTCGCAGCTCAACCGTGGATCCGAACAGCGCCAAGACAAGCGGCCCATGGTTTCGGACCTCCGTGAATCGGGTTCCATCGAGCAGGACGCCGACATGGTCATCCTTCTCCACCGCGAAGACGTCTACGACAAGGAATCCCCCCGTGCCGGAGAGGCCGACATCCTCATCGCCAAGCACCGTAATGGTCCCACCAAGGACATCGTGGTTGCCTTCCAGGGACACTACTCCCGCTTCGCGAACATGGCGGGCGAGACCGGCGGCGGGTTCTAGCCGCTGGTTGCCTGGTGGTGCGCAGACCCTACGAAGTCGAGGGCCTCACGGGCCAGTGCCAGCCACGACTCGTGATCCTCGGCGGTGACCGTGAGCCACTCCTTCATCGGACGACCCTTTCCGGCGTCGAACGGCGCCCCGGCTCCGGTGCCGATCAGGGCGTTGACACGATCACGTGGCAGCTTCACAACAAGCCTGCCGCCCAAAACCATCGCGAAGATCGAGCCGTGAACCTTTAAGGCAGACGAACCGAATCCGTGCTGTCCCGGTTCACCCGGGACGCTCACACCCGGGACACTCCTGAATTCGTCGACGAGTGCATTGAACCGTTCCTCGGGCACCATGAGGACATCTTCCCGCCCTGAACTTCGCGGCGCCAGACCCGGACGAAACGCCTACCGGCCGTTAAGCAAATGATCCGGCCTCCGGTTTCCGGGAGCCCGTCCCCGGATCTCCAGCAGTTCGCGGGCATGGGCATGAAGGCGCCGGTCCTCGTCGGTTTCCGGCACCCAGGGAGGTATAGGAACAGACGTGCCGGTTTCGTCCCTGGCAACCATGACCGTGAGGCAGTAGGTGGTCAGATTCATCTCACGGCTCTTCGGGTTCCCGGAGCGAACGTGCACGGCAATATGCATGCCTTTATGGCCTGTGTAGACGAGGCGGGCTTCGACTTCCACCACATCGCCGATCAACAATGGCCGGTAGAAGCGCACGCCCCCGGAGAACACGGCCACGGTGTCCTTGCCGCAATAGCGGGAAGCGCAGACGTAGGCGGCCTCATCGATCCACTTCATGACAATGCCGCCGTGGACTTTTCCGCCCCAGTTGACGTCAGTGGGGGCCGCCATGAAGCGGAGGACAACGCGTTCGGCTGTGCCGGCGTCGGTATATTCCTGCGCGTTCATGGCTTCGACAATCTTTTCCCGCACGGCAATCCGCGCGAGGGCGTTGTCGCGTTGCTCGATTTCCTCCGGCGTCGAAGGCTCGAACTGGGGGACTGGAACCGGCCGCCCGTCGGGACCGACCGCGACGAAGATCACCAGGCACTGGCTGCGCATCGTGGCCGGCCCGCCCTTGGGATCGCCGGAGGACACGATGGTCCGGATGTGCATGGAAGAGCGGCCCGTATAGACGATCGTCGCTTCGACCTCGACCATGTCTCCGCTGTTCACGGGGTCGGCGAAATGGATGTTGCCCACATATGCCGTGACGCAATAGGACTTCGCCCAGCCAACGGCTGCCGCGTAGGCGGCCTTGTCCACCCACTCAAGGACTGTGCCGGCGTCGACGGACCCGCTATGTCCGACGTCGGTGGGGGAAGCAAGGAACCGCAGGGTGACGGAGTGGGAGGGGAGCTCGCTCATGACGTGAGTGTATCGACGGCGTGGATAGCGGCGCGCTGTATGACGGGCTGGGGACACCCAAGCGGACAGGCCTGGGTGTCGCCAGCGATGTGGTGCACGCGATCCTAGGCGAGAATACGCAGCTTTGAACCCCGCCGGCCGAAGACCGCGGCGTCGATGGAGATCCGTCCGGCGCCTGTCAGGGCCACAGCCGCGGCTGCGGCAGCGAGGGCCAGGACGAGTTCATACCCGCCCTTGTCCGCAAACAGGCCGGCCGGAGCGTGGACCAGGAACAGGGCGCCGAGCATGTCCAGCGCAAGGACGGCGGCGAAGACGCGTGTCAGCACGCCCGCGATGAGGGCAATGCCCCCGACAAGTTCGATGGTTGCCACGATCGGGGCCACGACATCGGCGGCGGGGACGCCCATCTTGCCGAAGGCGGCCTGAGTGCCGGCGATGGTGAACTCGTTGAATTTCTGCCAGCCATGCGCGGCGAAGATGAAGCCGACGATGACGCGCAGGACAGTAAGGGCTGTGTTGGTCAGGGTGGACTGGTTCATGTTTTTGCACCGTTTTCGGGTAGCGGTTGGCTGTCGTGAAGCTCCAAGGCCAAGGCCCAATTTGTTGAAGCTTCAACTCAAGCCTTTCGAACTTTGCTGGAAGTGTCAAACAACGGTGACGCAGTCAGACCGCCTCCGCGGTCCCGCATAAGCCCCCAAGCTGCGTGTCGGCGGCTCCCGCTAGGCTGGGAAAGTGCCCCAAACAGTGACCCGTCCCATCGCGCCCTCCACTGCCCGCGAGATCCTGCGCTTGGCTGTCCCCGCCTTTGGGGCGCTCATCGCGGAACCCCTCTTCCTTTTGGCCGATTCCGCCATTGTGGGCCATCTTGGCGTCCCTCAGCTGGCGGGCGTGGGGCTGGCCTCTACCCTGCTGTACACCGCCGTCGGACTTATGGTGTTTCTGGCATATTCGACAACTCCCGCGGTGGCCCGGGCCATCGGGGACGGAAAGCTCGCCAAAGCGCTGGCCGCAGGGCGCGACGGCGTGTGGCTGGCGTTGCTGCTGGGTGCCGTCCTCGCAGTGGCGGGCTTCTTCGCGGCTGAGCCGCTGGTAGGGTTGCTTGGAGCGAGCGGCGAGGTGCGCGCATACGGTGTGGAGTACTTGCGTTGGTCCACGCCGGGACTCGTCGCCATGCTGCTGATCTTCGCCGGAACCGGCGTGTTGCGCGGATTGCAGGACACACGCACGCCTTTGGTGGTCGCAACAGCGGGGTTCGCTATCAACATCGCCCTGAATTGGTTCCTGGTTTACGGCCTCCATTTGTCCGTGGCGGGGTCAGCCATCGGCACCAGCATCGCTCAATGGGCCATGGCCGCCGTCTATTTGGCCATAGTGGGACGGAACGCCCGGCGCCACGGCGTTTCGCTGCGCCCGGATTGGCGCGGAATCCGCACGATGACCACCGTGGGTTCATGGCTCATGCTCCGCACCCTCAGCCTGCGCCTGGCTATCCTGGCCACGGTCCTGGTGGTCACGTCCCAAGGGTCCGTGAACCTCGCCGCGCACCAGCTCGCGATGACCATTTTCTCCTTCCTCGCCTTCGCCCTGGACGCCTTGGCGATTGCTGCGCAGGCCCTCATCGGCAAGGAACTCGGCGCCTCCCATCCGGCGCGTGCGCGCGAACTCACCCGCACCATGATCCGCTGGGGCGTGGGCTTCGGCGTCGTGACCGGTGTAGTCCTCGCGGGCGCCGCTCCGTGGGCGGGCTTCCTGTTCACCTCCGACGCCGGCGTCCAGTCCGCGCTCACCGCGGCACTGTGGGTACTCGCCATCGGGCAGCCCCTCGCCGGATACGTCTTCGTCCTGGACGGCGTCCTGATCGGCGCGGGCGATGCACGCTACCTGGCGATTGCCGGCGTCGTGAACCTCGCGGTCTACCTGCCGCTGTTGGCGGCAGTCCACCTGACCAGGCCCGACGGCGCGGCGGGGCTCGTGTGGCTCTGGGCCGCGTTCGCGCTGGGCTACATGCTGGCCCGCGGGGTCACTCTGGGGCTGCGCGCCCGCTCCGACAAATGGATGGTCCTCGGTTCGCACTAAACTGGACTGGTGACTCTCCCCGCCTCTTCAGCGACTTCATCCACGCCCGCAGCAGCCGCCCTCTGGAAGCCCGTACTTCTCCGCGCCGGTGCTGCGCTGGTGTTTGGAGCCGTGACCGTCTTCTGGGGCTCGCCATCCGTTCACGTTCTGGCCTGGGCTGCCGGGCTCTATCTGCTCGCAACCGCGGGCGCCGCGTTCCTGGCTACGAGTGTTCCGGCGGCCGCGGCCGCCGTCGTTGGCCTGGCAGGGGTGGGTGCCTTGATTACGCAGTCCGACACGGGCGTTGGCGTTTCCGCGCTCGTCGGGTTGCTGGTGCTCGGGGTGTTTGAGCTGGTCAAGGGATTCCGGCACCGCGGACGTCACCTGCTTGCCCGCGACTGGAGCATTTCCGGTGTGGTGGGCATCGGCACCGCCCTTGCGTTGCCGTTTTTCATCAGCCTTGGAGCGCACGCGCTTCTCGGTGTTGCCGGCGGTGGCGCCATCATCTCGGGAGTCTTGTGGGTGCTGTCCGGCCTGAGCCTGCGGCACGATGGGCGAACCCCCTCCGCTGAGGCCGTAAACTAGTAGTCGTACGTTCTACCCTGCGTAGAACTCTCGAGGCGCAGACGGCGCCAGCACCCACATTGGAGGAATGACCTTGGCTGACCAAAAACCAGGAGAGCCGCGCAAGATGCGGACCTCGGTTAAGGGACCGCTGATGTTCTCCGCGTTCTGGGGCGTCGTGATCTTCTTCGCTGTGCTGATTTTCGCCTCCGGCGGCAGCGCCCGCACTCCGCGCTTTGACCTCGCCTTTACCGGCGCCGGCATCGCCTTCATTGTGAGTCTCGTCCTCGCCGCCATGCTTTCCATGAGCCACAAGGAAAACGCCGAGCACCTCGGCAAGGGCTCGGGCGTCAACCTCAGTTCCAGGAAACCGGGCCAAGGTCACGGTTCTGCGGCCCCCCAAGCGGGCAGCGAAACGGAAACCCCCGACGCCGACTAGGCCGTCCTAGCCTCCTATCGCATCACGCCACGCAACTTTTTGCCGGCTGGCCACCGCCGCAACCCGGGAAACTCGGGGCAGGCCGCCGTCGTGCACCTTGAAAAGCTGCACGACGTGACGCCCTCCCCTTATTCGGCCTCCGATGCTTTCCGGGCCCGGTAAGCGGCGACGTGCGTCCGGTTGGCGCAGTTGCCCGTGTCGCAATAGAGCTTGGAGCGGTTACGGCTCAGGTCCAGCACGACGGCGTCGCAATCGTCCGCTGCGCACACCCGCAGGCGGTCCATTTCCTTGCTGCGGATGACGTCCACAAGTGCCATGGCAGCTTCCGTGCCCATGCGTTCCGCGAGGGGCGCCTCAGGGGTGGTTGCGTGTAGGTGCCAATCCCAATGATCATGCTTGACCAGCTGGGGAAGTGCGCGCGCGTCGGTGAGGAGTTGGTTGACGGTCTTTGCGGCCGCGTCCTCATCCGCTGTCCACAAGGAGGTTAGCTGGCTCCTAAGTCGCTTCACGCTGGCCAATTCCGCCTCGGTTCCCTCCCTGGTCCCCGTGAATTCTTCCGCGTCAAGGAAGGCGTGAAGCTCGGCGGCACTCGTGAGGGATTCGGTCCCGTTGGCGGCCGTATTGATCAAATTGACCACGGTTCGAAGCGCGACTTCAGTGTCAGGTGCAAAAAGCACTTTGACTCCTTACATCTCTCGGGAGTATTGTCAGCAGCGTAACCCATTTTACTCCTGACAGGAGGCTGCTGTGTCAGCTGCAACAAACCGGGCTGGTGCTGCGGGCTTCATGGCGTCGGGCCTGGGGCTCGCGCTCTTTTCCTCAGCGGTTTTCGGCTTGTCCGGCTCGTTCGCCAAGTCCCTCCTGGAAACCGGGTGGACCCCCGGCGCGGCAGTTGCCATCCGATTGAGCGGCGCATCACTCATCTTGGTAATCCCGGCCGTCATCGCTCTCCGGGGCCGTTGGCACCAGCTCAAGGACAACTGGCTCACCATCCTGTTGTTCGGCGTGATCGGTGTTGCGGGGTGCCAGCTTTTCTACTTCAATGCGGTGTCAAGGCTGTCCGTGGGGGTCGCCCTCCTGCTCGAATACCTCGCGCCAACCATGATCGTCTTGTGGCTGTGGGCCGCGAGCCGACGCCGACCCAGAGCCCTCACCGCCATTGGAACGCTGCTTTCCCTCGGCGGACTCGTCCTGGTGCTCGATCTCACCGGCGCAGTGAAGGTCGACTTCGTCGGCGTCCTGTGGGGCATGGCCGCGGCCGTCTGCCTGGTCATCTACTTCTTCATCACGGCCAAGCAGAACGACACCTTGCCGCCCATCGTGCTGGCCGCCGGCGGTCTCATGGCAGGCTCAATCCTTATCTGGATTGCCGGCGGGACCGGTCTGGTATCCATGACTTTCGCCACGGCGGATACGCACCTCGGGCCGTGGACCACGCCGTGGTGGGTCTCGATCGCCGGCCTTGTCATCCTGTCCACCGTGCTGTCCTACGTCACGGGGATCATGGCAGCCCGAAGCCTTGGGTCCAAGGTGGCATCTTTCGTCTCGCTCACTGAAGTGTTGTTCGCCGTGGTGTGGGCCTGGCTGTTGCTGGCCGAACTGCCCGGAGCCATCCAGCTCGTGGGCGGGGCACTCATTGTGTGCGGAGTGGTCTTGGTGCGAATCGACGAACTGCGGGCGGACAAGCTTGATGCTGCCGGTTTCGGCGAAGTAGCCCCCGAGCTTGACCACGCGAACGACGTCGAGCCGGTGCCCTCGGAGAGGGTGCTCTAAAAACCGAGCCTTGATAGGGGACTGGGCCTAGCATGTTGATATGTGCCGGAACATCCACACCCTCCACAATTTCGAGCCACGAGCCACCTCCGCAGAGGTAGAAGCCGCAGCGCTGCAATATGTGCGCAAGATCAGCGGCACCACCAAGCCGTCAAAGGCCAACGAGGAGGCCTTCGCCGAGGCTGTCCATGAGATTGCGCATATCACACAGCATCTGCTCGATTCCCTCGTGACCCATGCGCCAGCGCGCAATCGCGACGAGGAGGCGGCCAAAGCCAGGGCCCGCGCGGCCGTTCGGTTCGGAACGGCCTAGCTTCCCCCAAACTGCTAGCTCCCCCAACTGACTGGCAGTTGTTGCCGTTTTCGCGCCGGATAACGACAACAACTGCGAGGGCCCACGCCGCCAGGGTTCCCTGGCCGAGCTTGCGAGGCGAGGGTGGCGGTGGGGATTAGTTGGGT
>NZ_JBYSXD010000006.1:0-162293 GCF_058781865.1 Arthrobacter sp. FW306-1B-F12A | reverse complement strand
GAACTCCAGACCATCGGGGCCACCACCTTGGATGAGTACCGCAAGCACATTGAGAAGGACGCCGCCCTTGAGCGCCGGTTCCAGCCGATCCAGGTCAAGGAGCCTTCCGTCGCGCATGCGATCGAAATCCTCAAGGGCCTGCGTGACCGTTACGAGGCGCACCACCGGGTGACCATCACCGACGGCGCACTTGCCTCTGCGGCAACGCTGGCCGAACGCTACATCTCGGACCGCTTCCTGCCGGACAAGGCGATCGACCTGATCGATGAAGCCGGTGCACGTCTTCGCATCCGCCGCATGACGGCTCCGCCGGAGCTCAAGGCCATGGATGAGCGCATCGCCGAAGTGAAGATGGAGAAGGAATCCGCCATCGACGCCCAGGACTTCGAAGGCGCTGCCTCGCTGCGCGACAAAGAGCAGAAGCTCATTGCCGAGCGCGCCGAGAAGGAACGCAACTGGAAGTCCGGCGGCATGGACGATATCTCCGAGGTGGACGAGGAGCTGATTGCCGAAGTCCTCGCGAACTCCACCGGCATCCCGGTCTTCAAACTCACCGAGGAAGAATCCAGCCGCCTGCTCAAGATGGAGGAGGAGCTGCACAAGCGCGTCGTCGGCCAGGACGAGGCAATCCGTGCCCTCTCCCAGGCGATCCGTCGCACGCGTGCCGGCCTGAAGGACCCCAAGCGTCCGGGTGGCTCGTTCATCTTCGCCGGCCCCACCGGCGTCGGCAAGACCGAGCTCGCCAAGGCGCTGGCCGAATTCCTGTTCGGTGAAGAGGACGCCCTCATCACGCTGGACATGTCCGAGTACTCCGAGAAGCACACGGTCTCGCGTCTCTTCGGTGCCCCTCCGGGCTACGTCGGCTACGAAGAAGGCGGGCAGCTGACCGAGAAGGTCCGGCGTCGTCCGTTCTCCGTGGTGCTGTTCGACGAAGTGGAGAAGGCCCACGCCGATCTCTTCAACTCGCTGCTGCAGATCCTGGAAGACGGCCGCCTGACCGACTCCCAGGGCCGCGTGGTGGACTTCAAGAACACGGTGATCATCATGACCACCAACCTGGGCACCCGCGATATCTCCAAGAGCGTCGCAACGGGCTTCCAGTCCGGCACGGACACCACCACCGGGTACAACCGGATGCGGGCACGGGTCACCGAGGAGCTCAAGCAGCACTTCCGTCCCGAGTTCCTCAACCGCGTTGACGACGTCGTGGTGTTCCCGCAGCTCACGCAGGACGAGATCATCGAGATCGTTGACCTGTTCGTCACGCGCCTCGAGGGCCGCCTCAAGGACAAGGACATGGGCATCGAGCTCACCACGGCCGCCAAGGTCCTCCTGGCAACCCGGGGCTACGATCCCGCCATGGGTGCCCGGCCGCTGCGCCGCACCATCCAGCGTGAGATCGAGGACCAGCTCTCCGAGAAGATCCTCTTCGGCGAACTGCACCCGGGCGACATCGTGGTGGTCGACGTCGACGGCGAAGGCGACGAGGCCAAGTTCACCTTCGCAGGCAACGCCAAGCCGCGCATCCCGGAAATCGCTCCAAGCGCCTAGTTTCCGGCTCCGCCGACTCAAAGGCCCCGTCCGCTCCCGAAAGGAGCGGGCGGGGTTTTTGCGTTCCCCAGGCCGCAATATCTGAAATAAGTGTTTCACTCTCAGTGAACCTTCTGTGATCTGCGGCACATTGCGTGTTGAATCAGAGCATGGATTCGAATGCCCCAGAGGCCCCGAGCACACAACCCGAAACTCCTTTCCACGATCTCGACCACTACCTGGCCATCCCCCGGGTCGGGGGCCTGGCTCTCAGCACGGACGGAAGCCGCCTGGTCACTACGGTTTCCACCCTCAACGCCAAGGGCACTGAGTACGTCACTGCCCTCTGGGAGCTCGATCCTGCGGGAAAGAAGCACGCCCGCCGCATCACGCGCAGCGCCAAGGGAGAAACCGGCGCGGTGTTCGCCGCCAACGGCGACCTCTACTTCACCTCAGCCCGGCCCGATCCGGACAGCCCCGAAGCGGACCCCGTGAGCGCGTTGTGGCTCCTGCCCGCCGACGGCGGTGAGGCGCGGGTGGTCCATTCCCGCGCGGGCGGCGTCGGCGGCGTCATGGCCGCGTCAGCCGCGGATGCAACTTTCGTCACGGCCTCGGTCCTCGGCGGTTCCACGGATGAGGACAATGACGAGGAGAGGCGCAAGAGCCGCAAGGACAACAAGGTAGCGGCCATTTTGCACACCGGCTACCCGGTCCGCTACTGGGACGCGGATCTGGGGCCTGCCCAGCCCAGGCTGTTTGCCGTGGAAAACGGAGATACGGCCGGGTCCGGCAAGCCGGCGACCGTTGACGCTACGGCACCCCTGAAACTGCGCAATCTCACGCCCGACGTCGGCGGCAACCTCCGCAACACGCACGCGGTGGTCAGTCCGGACGGCAAGACGATCTATACGAGCATGGCCAAGCCGCTCGCGAAGGCTGACACGCGCTTTGTGCTCGCCGCCGTCGACGTCGCTTCCGGCTCGATCAAGGTGCTCCTCGACCATGACGGAATGAGCTATTTCCCCGGCCCCGTCAGCCCTGACGGCAAGATGCTCTCGGTAGTCAGTGAAAGCGACAGTACTCCCCGGCAGGCGCCCCAGGTCAAACTCCACCTCTTGAATGTCGGTGCTGGAGAAACCCTTGACCTTGAGCCGCTGGCGCCCTCTTGGGACCGCTGGGGCAGCCCCGCGGCCTGGCTTCCGGACGGGCGCTCGCTCCTCGTCACGGCCGACGACGACGGCGCGACGCCGGTCTTCCGGATCGCCGTCGCCGACGGTACGGTTACCCGGGTGACGCAGGACGCGGCAGCGTACACCGACGTCGTGGTTTCCCCCGATGGGCTGAGCGCGTTTGCGCTGCGCAGCTCGTATGAATTCCCGGCTGAAGCCGTCCGGATCGATCTCGCTTCGGGTGACGTCGAGCGGCTTCCCGCACCGGCTGAACGTCCCCGGATCAAAGGTTCGTTGGAACGGGTGGAAACGAGTGCGGCAGATGGTTCGAGGGTTCCGGCTTACCTCGCGCTCCCGGAGGGCGCGTCGGAGGCGAACCCGGCGCCCCTGCTGTTGTGGATCCACGGCGGGCCGTTGGGCTCGTGGAACGCCTGGACCTGGCGATGGAATCCATGGCTGCTCGTGTCGAAGGGATATGCCGTGTTGCTACCGGACCCGGCACTGTCCACCGGATATGGCCAGCAATTCATCCAGCGCGGCTGGGGTGAATGGGGCAAGGCGCCGTATACGGACCTCATGTCCATCACCGACGCGGTGGTCCAGCGGTCCGACATTGACCAGACGCGGACAGCCGCCATGGGCGGCTCCTTCGGCGGCTACATGGCCAACTGGGTGGCCGGGCACACGGACCGTTTCAAGGCGATCGTGACGCACGCCAGTCTGTGGGCCATGGACCAGTTCGGGCCCACTACGGACGCTTCGCAGTATTGGCTCAAGGAAATGACCCCGGAGATGGCGCTGGACAATTCGCCCCATCTCCATGTCGCCAAAATCAAGACGCCCATGCTGGTGATCCACGGTGACAAGGACTACCGGGTGCCGATCGGCGAGGGCCTGAGGCTTTGGTACGAACTTCTTTCCAGTTCCGGGCTGCCCGCAGATGAGAACGGCGAGACCCAGCACCGCTTCCTGTACTTCCCTGACGAGAACCATTGGATCCTGCAGCCGCAGCACGCCAAGGTCTGGTACGGCGTCGTGGAGCACTTCCTTGCCAGGCAGGTACTTGGACAGGAGGTTCCTGTTCCTGGGGACCTGGGGCTCTAGGCGCCTTTCGCCTCGTAAGATTGGGGCTGTGACTTCGACCTTCAGTATCCGTCCTGCCCGCACCGGCGATGTTGCCGCGATCAAGAGGCTTGTAGCGCCACTGGCAGAGCAGCGAATCCTGATGGCCAAGGAGACCGTTGCCTACTACGAGAGCCTCCAGGAGTTCCGGATTGCCGAATCGTCCGACGGCGAGGTGATCGGTTGCGGTGCGCTGCACGTCATGTGGGAGGACCTGGCAGAGGTGCGCACTTTGGCGGCGGACGACAATTGGCGGGGCAAGGGCGTGGGTCACGTCCTTGTCCAGCAACTCCTGGAGGACGCCCGGGCCTTGGGCGTTGCGCGGGTCTTCTGCCTGACCTTCGAAGTGGACTTCTTCAAGCGCCACGGCTTCGAAGTCATGGCGGACCAAACCGCCGTCGACCCCCAGGTCTACTCGGAATTGCTGCGCTCCCACGACGAAGGCGTGGCCGAGTTCCTCGATCTGGCCCGCGTGAAGCCCAATACCCTGGGCAACACCCGCATGATCAAGGTCCTTTAGCTCCGGGTTCTTCCCCCGTCCCTGAATGTGCCGGTCGCCAAAGTCTTTACGTATATCAACTTGATGGATAAACTAGTTGAGGCTCGGTTGCGGCGGGCCAACCATACTGTGGAGGCGAGAAATGAAGTACCACGTTATGTTTCCGGACTTTTCAGGTTTCCAAATCGACATGCCGCGTCCCGGCTCTACACCGGAGTCGCGCAAGCAGGGGACCGGGGGTTGCATGCGGTCCGCGTGCACCGATCTTTGGCCCGACTCGATGGCCAAGGACGCAACAGCCCAAGACTTCAGCATCGGCCGTCTGACGGTGGGCGGACCGCCCCACTAAGCAGGCGGATACCGGAAGGTTTTTCAGAAGGGACAACCATTGGGGGTTGTCCCTTCTTCGTTTCGGTTCCGGACTTTCCACATACGGACCGTTCCCCTACCGTGCCCGGGGCGCTGGTAGTAGGGTCAAATCACCTACCAGCAACGCCCCAGGAGCGCGCCATGAAAAAGCTCATCAACGATCCCCGCTCGGTGGTGGACGAGTCTGTCGAGGGTTTCGGCATGGCCCATGCCGATCTCGTGGATGTCCATACGGACCCCATCTTCGTCGTTCGAAAAGGAGCGCCCGTAGCCGGCAAGGTGGCGCTTGTGTCGGGAGGCGGGAGCGGCCATGAGCCGCTTCATGCCGGCTTTGTGGGGCACGGAATGCTCGACGCCGCTGTGCCGGGCGCCGTCTTCACCTCGCCCACGCCTGACCAAATCATTCCGGCCACGGCGGCCGTCGATTCCGGGGCCGGCGTCATTCACATCGTGAAGAACTACACCGGTGACGTGCTGAACTTCGAGACCGCGGCAGAGATGGCCCAGGCTGAAGGAATCAGCGTCCGCTCGGTTCTCGTCAACGACGACGTCGCGGTGGAGGATTCCCTGTATACGGCAGGCCGCCGCGGCGTGGGCGGCACCGTGCTGGTCGAAAAGATTGCCGGCGCAGCAGCGGAGCGTGGGGATTCGCTGGAAGCCGTCGCGGGCGTGGCGGAGGGAGTTGTCCGCAACGTGCGCACCATGGGCGTCGCCCTGTCCGGCTGCACCGTGCCGCATGCCGGGGTACCCAGCTTCGAGCTCGCCGAGGATGAAATCGAAATCGGCATAGGCATTCACGGTGAACCCGGCAGGCACCGGATCGCCATGGAGGGCGCCGACGCCATCACCAGCCGCCTCTTGGACCCTGTCCTGGAGGACCTTGGGATCAAGGCCGGTGAAGAAGTGCTGCTCTTCGTCAACGGCATGGGCGGTACGCCCCTTAGCGAGTTGTACATCGTCTACCGCCGGGCCGCCCAGATCCTCGCGGAAAGAGGAGCCAAAGTGGAACGCTCCCTCGTGGGCAACTACGTCACGTCGCTCGAGATGCAGGGCTGCTCCATCTCGGTACTGCGTCTTGATGACGAACTCACGGCCCTTTGGGACGCACCCGTCCATACTCCGGCCCTGCGTTGGGGGATGTGACAGTGGGCCTGGGGGTCGAATGGGCGGTCGAATGGTTGACGCTCTCCGCACGGCTCATGGCCGAGCACCGGGAAGAGTTGATTGCTCTGGACCGCGCGATCGGCGACTCCGACCACGGTGAAAACATGGACCGGGGATTCCAGGCCGTCATGGAGAAACTTGCCCAGACTCCACCCGAAACGCCCGGTGCAGCGCTGAAGCTGGCGGCGATGGCCTTGATGTCCAAGGTGGGCGGGGCAGCCGGACCGCTGTACGGAACCGCGTATCTTCGGGCGGCCACGGCGCTGGGAGAAAGCGCGGACGTTGATGCAGCGGCGCTTGCAGGAGCACTGACTGCGGCTCGGGACGGAATTGTTGCCCGCGGAAAAGCGGAGCTGGGCGACAAAACCATGGTGGATGCCTGGTCTCCCGCCGTCGAAGCGGCGGACGAGGTCCTCGTGGCTGGAGGAGATGCTGTGGCGGTGCTGGCCGCGGCGGCCGAGGCTGCCGAGGTCGGGGCCGTGACGACTGATCCGTTGGTAGCCCGCAAGGGGCGCGCAAGCTACCTCGGTGAACGCAGCGCCGGTCACCGAGATCCCGGGGCTGCGTCTTCTGCGCTGTTGTTGCGCGCCGCCGCGACTGCCGCCGGATTCCCCGAAGGGTCCGCTGAATGACGGTGGGCTTGGTGGTGGTTTCGCACAGCCGGAAGATCGCGGAGGGCGCGGTTGAACTGGCCGCGCAGATGGCCCCCGATGTGCGGTTCTACGCCGTCGGCGGGACGGAGGATGGCCGGATCGGCACCGACCTAGAGAAAGCGATCGCCGCATTCGAGGCAGGACTTGGGGAGGCTTCAGGGGATGGCGTGGTGGTTCTGACGGACCTTGGTTCCGCGGTCATGACGGCAGAATCAGCGGCCGAGTTCTGCAGCGAACCGGACAAAGTGCTCCTCGCCGACGCTCCCTTGGTGGAGGGCCTGGTCGCCGCAGCGGTGGCCACCCAGGGTGGTGCCCCGGCCGCCGCAGTGAAGGCCGCCGCGGAGTCGGTTCGATTCGGCCCGGAGCCTGTTTTTGAGTCCGCGGGGACAGCCGAATCCCAAGGAAGGGGCGAACCGGCGGAAAGCGGCGAGTTCGAGCTCATAAACCCCATGGGAATGCACGCCAGGCCTGCGGCGAAGATTGCGGGCGGACTGGCCGGGATGGATGTCGAGGCAACGGTAAACGGCGTCGATGGCACCTCCATCATGGAACTCATGAGCCTCGCCGTGGGCCAGGGCGGCAAACTCAGGGTCGAGGCTTGGGGCAAAGACTCATCGAAAGCCGTGGACTACGTCAGGCGGCTGGTGGAACAGGGATTCGGCGAGATCTGACGTCGTCCGATATGTGCCTGCACGCCGATATGTCGCCGCACGCCGAGATTTGCCGTGCCGCGGAGGTGTTCAGGACTGCCGCAGACCATGGGCATCGAGCAAGAGGCTCGCCGTAATGGCGGTCTGGCACTGCTCGCCCCACGGTTTGGTACTTTTCGGCGTGAAGTTGAGCGTCCTGGTGGGCAAGGTCCCGCCGTTTGTGTCCAGGCCAGTCACTTCGGCATCGATGGGCGAGGAGGTTAGCGTTCCCATGTTGAGGAAGCCGTAGCGGGTGCCATCCGGTGACGCGACGGCAGAGCATGACCCTTCAGGTTCCGGCCCGCAGGATTGAGGGAGCGACACGCTGCCCGGGCGCAGCTCCACATCGCCCTCGCGGCATTTCCCGTCCTGGCATGCCTTCAAATGGACGGTTTTGACCGTCGGCGCGTAGTCTGCCGTGATTGTCAGGGAGACCACGGGGGCCATCGCAATTGCCGGGCAAACGGTGACTTGGGGTTCGCATCCCGACCAGAGCGCGGCCGTCGTGGTCAATGCAATGGCGGCCCACAACCTGCGCATACTTGAGAATAATCCCGCGGCCGACGCCCGGGACGGGATGCCCGCAACTGGCAGGCACATCGTTACCGACATCTGCGGATCGTTGTGGCTCCGCGACCTCGGGCTAAGTAACGGCCGGGTTTTCCGTGGAGTCCAGGAGCAAGCCGGCCACAAAGAATAGGGTTCTTTCCATGACTGAACCCTCGGATGTGCATGCCACTCGCGCCGCATACAACACGGTAGCCGTCGATTACGCCGAACTCCTGCGCAACGAACTCCACACCAAACCTTATGACCGGGCCATCGATGGAGGCACTGGAGTTGGCGGACGGCACCCTGGACGGCATCGTCGCCTGGTATTCGATCATCCACACGCCGCCGGCCCGTTTGCCGCGGGTGTTCGGGGAATTCCACCGGACCCTCCTGGACGGCGGCTTGCTGCTGCTCGCGTTCCAAGCCGGTCACGAGCCCAGGCACTTGGGCTTCGCGTATGGCCACGAGATCGACCTCGATGCCTACCGCTTGCCGCCGGACCACATCTCGGAACTCCTCCTTCAGGCCGGCTTGGTCGTCGAGGCACAGCTTCTCCGCGAACCGGACGACAGGTACGAGAAGACCCCGCAGGCCTACCTTCTAGCCCGCAAGCCAGCCCGCAAGCCGGCCACGGCGTGAAGGACGCGGCGCAAACGGAAGCCTAGGCCGGGAGCCGCAGTCCGCCGTCGTGCATCTCGGCCAAACCGTCGCGCAGGAGCCCCTCAAGAGCGCGTTCCAACTGCTCCGGGGCCGAATTCAGGCGGTGCAGGGCAGCCAGCGGCACGGCCGTGCCCTCGGCGTCGAAGCCGAGGTCGGCTGCGGGGCGCTCGAACAGCTCAGGGGCTACCGGCGAATCGGCCACGCGCAACACGGCCATGACGGCACCCCGCAACTGCCGGTCCGTGCCGTGCCACGCCTGGCCCTTGGGGGTGTACGTCGGGGGCGGTTCACCTGCGGCAAGCCACGCGCAGGAGTCGCGGACGGGGCAGTCTGAGCACTTGGGGGAGCGGGCCGTGCACACCAGCGCTCCGAGTTCCATGACGGAAGCGTTCCAGCGGACGGAGAGCGTGACGTCGTCGGGCATGAGCGATTCGGCAAGGCGCATCTCCGACGCGGTGAGCGACGGCGCCGGCAGGGCGAGTCCTGAAACGAGCCGGGCGTGCACCCGCCGGATGTTCGTGTCCACCACGGTTTCGCGGCGCCCGAACGCAAAAGCAGCCACCGCCGCTGCCGTGTAGTCGCCGACGCCGGGAAGGCTCAACAGCGATGCGTGCGTGTCCGGCACCTTGCCGCCATGCTGTTCCACGATCGCGACGGCGGCCGCGTGGAGCCTGAGCGCGCGGCGGGGATAACCGAGCCTGCCCCAATGCCGCACGGCCTCACCCAAGGGCTGCTCCGCGAGGTCCGCAGGTTCCGGCCAGCGATCCATCCAGTCTTCCCACACCGGCAGGACGCGAACCACCGGAGTCTGCTGCAGCATCACCTCGCTGACCAGGATTCCCCATGGACTGCAGTCCGGGGCCCTCCACGGCAATACGCGGGCCACCTCGGAGAACCAACGGTCCATGGAGTGGTGCAAGTCCGTGAGGGGATGGGTGCCGGCAAGTTCAGCGGCGCTGGCAATCTCGGCGGAGCCGGGCAGTGACATGAAGATCCTTGCTGCGGTTCGTGGCGGGCCCTGTTGGCGGCCGATTCCTGCCATCCACTGTAGTGGAGCCGGCCCGGAATGACGTAGGTCATACTGGCCCCGATCAGGCCCCGGCGGCGTGGTGCGGTGCCATCCGGGCCTTGCGTTGCCTAGCCTAGAAGCATGGTCAACAAGGGCAAGCAATCGCCGAGGGCGCGCACGTCGCCGTCGGCAAAAAGCCCTGCCCGGACCGCAGGAGCAAGCCGTTCCGCGAATGGGGTCCGGCCCCAAAGGCGGCGGACAAGCCCTGCCGTTTACCGGCGTCGAAGGTTGGTTGTCTTCGGTGCCCTCCTGGTGGTCCTGGCGATGCTCGTTGCCGGGGTCGTCGCCATGAGTTCATCCCTTGCAGGCAAGGCTGATCCCGGCGCAGCCAAGACCCAAGCGGTGGGAGCCGCTCCTGCGAGCCAGACGCCTTCGACGGATTCCATCGCGCCCACCACGACACCCCCGGCCACCCCTGTGTGCGACCTCAACCTGGTGACGGTAACGGCGTCTACAGACCAGCCCGCTTATGCGGCCGGACAGAACCCCGTGTTGAGCATGAAGATCACCAACGGCGGAGCAGCGCCGTGCCAGGTCAACGTCGGCACGTCGCAGATGGAGTTCCTGGTAATGAGCGGCGAGGACCGGATCTTCTCCTCCAAGGACTGCCAAGCGAAGGGCGATGACCTCGTGAAGCAGATCGATCCGGGCAAGAGCGAGATCGCCAACTTCCCCTGGCAACGCAACCGGACGACGGAGGGTTGTGGCGTCATCTCGGCCAAGCCGGCCACCGGCACCTACACCTTCAAAGCCGTCTTGGGAAACAAGGCGAGCACGAAGGCGGTCTTCCAGCTGGGCTAGAGGAACCGGTCCAGCAAGCTGGCTTCGGCCATGCGGCTGAGCCCTTCACGGACGGTCCGGGCACGCTGGTCGCCGATGCCGTCCACGGTCATGAGATCGTCGATAGTGGCGGCCATGAGGTACTGGAGTCCGCCGAAGTGCTCCACCAAACGGTCGGCCACGGCTTTCGGAACCGACTTCAGCCCGGACAAGAGGCGGTAGCCGCGCGGCTGCACACCGGCGTCGAGCACGTCCATGCCTCCGGCGAAACCGATGATTCCGGCGATCTTGCCCAGGTCGATCAGCTCCGCCGGGCCAAGATCCAAAAGGGCCTGCACAGCGCCGTCGATGTCCTCGGGCGAAGCGTCGGCACCGGCGTAGTCCCGGATGATCACGTCGCTGCCCGGGCCGCGGCCGGTGGTGAGCTCTTCCAACTGCAGCGAGAGCAGCCTGCCGTCCTCACCCAGTTCCAGGACATACTGGGCGATTTCCTCGGCGATGCGCCGGACCATTTCCTGGCGCTGGAGGGTGACCGCCACATCCCGGACGGTGACCATGGCCTCGATTTCGAGGGCCGATAGGGCGCTGGTGACCTGATCCAATCGGGCGCTGTAGCGTTCGAGGGTTGCGAGAGCCTGGTTGGCGCGGGCCAGGACCTTCTCGGAGCCCTCCAGCACGTGCCGCAGGCCGTTGACGTAGAGGGCGATGATCTGCATGGACTGGCTGACCGAAATCACCGGAACACCTGTCTGGATGGCTACGCGCTCGGCCGTCCTGTGACGCGTTCCTGATTCCTGGGTCTCGATGCTGGAGTCCGGCACAAGCTGTACTGCTGCACGAAGGATATTCCCGGCGTCTTTGTCGCAGATGATGGCACCGTCCATCTTCGCGAGCTCACGCAGTCGCGTCGGGGAGAAATCGATGCCGATTTCAAAGCCGCCTGAACAGATGGATTCGATGGTCCGGTCCGTGCCCAACACAATCAGGGCACCGGTGCGCCCACGGAGGATGCGTTCCAGACCGTCGCGCAACGGTGTTCCGGGGGCCACCCTGCCCAGAGTCGCCTTGAGCGAATCTTCGGGGCTCCGAGCCATAGGTGTTCCCTTCAAAGGTGCACGCAGGCGCGCCCGCAAGTGTGCCGGTTTTCAGCAATAAGTCGGCGGGATCAAAATGCCATGTTTCCCGCAAGCTCAATGATAGAGGTATAGACCGGCAACAACCGCACGGGCAAGCCTTAAAGTGCCCCAAAAAAGGTTAGGTGACGAGGCCCCGGAAACGCGCTCGACGGCGGTCGCAGGACCGCCGCTTTGGGCTCGGTCCCCGGGACCGTCATGGAGCCGTCCGAAGGCGCGCGAGTCGCTCAAGGTCGCGCCGTACACTCTGCAGCGCGGCTTCCCTGGCCGCCGCCCTTCCGGTGTCCGGATGCGTTTGCCTCGCTGGAGAGTGGGTTCCGCCGCCCGTGCTCGCGTCCGGGCGGTGTCCTTGCTGGGGCCAGCTCCTGGCCGCGGCGGAGTTCGATTCCGTGAACCCTGTGGAGTTCGCCGGCGTGAACCCTGTGGAGTTCGCCGCGGGGGAGGGGCCGAGGGGATCGTAGAACAAGCCATTCCCTGGTTTCATTGATGCCCTGTTCCTTTCATGCCATCGTCGGCTGCTCAGTTTTTCCGGGCGGACGGCTCCAACGCGGGCCGGAGGCGTCCGCCATTGCTCCAAACTATCGGCCGGTGATTTCGGAGGTTTGTGCACCTCGTTTCGATCCTGTTAAGCGCTGGGTTGGGACGCTGCCTCCGGCGTGGTCCCGGGCTGCGATAAACTTGGTATCTTGGCTGGCGCGCAAATCGTGCCACTCCCTGAGTTGGCCCCGGCCCACGCGGGGCCCGTATCCAGCCTCCATTCCACGTTCGGCCCGTCGTTCCAGTGCGGGCAACGCCCAGATCGCAGCGAAAGTAGCACCGTGTCCCAAGAAGTCCTGAGCCCCGCCCGAGTCCAGGAAATTCACCATGAGGCCTCCCGGCGTCGGACTTTCGCGGTCATCTCGCACCCGGACGCCGGCAAGTCCACGCTCACGGAAGCCCTCGCCCTGCATGCCAAGGTCATCGGCACCGCCGGTGCGTCGAGCGGCAAGGCCAACCGCAAGGAAACTGTTTCCGACTGGATGCAGATGGAAAAGGACCGCGGTATTTCCATCAGCTCCGCGGCGTTGCAGTTCTCCTACCGGGACACCGTGATCAACCTGCTGGACACCCCGGGCCACGCCGACTTCTCCGAGGACACCTACCGCGTCCTGGCCGCCGTCGACTGCGCAGTGATGCTGGTGGACGCCGCCAAGGGCCTGGAAACACAGACCATGAAGCTCTTCGAGGTCTGCAAGCAGCGCAACCTGCCGATCATCACGGTCATCAACAAATGGGACCGCCCGGGCCTCGACGCGCTCGCACTGATGGACGAGATCACGGAACGCACCGGCCTCCAGCCCATGCCCTTGACGTGGGCCGTGGGCATTTCCGGCGACTTCCGTGGAGTCTGGGACCTGCGGAATGACCGCTTCGCACGGTTCGCTCGCAACAACGCCGGCGCCAACATCGCCATCACCGAGTACTTCACCCCGGAAGAAGCAGCCGAGACCCAGGGCGACAACTGGAGCGACGCCGTCGACGAAGCCGGACTCGTGATCGAATCAAACCTCGAGTTCAACGTGGAGAGCTTCCACGCCGGAACGGCAACGCCCATCCTCTTCAGCTCGGCGGCCTTGAACTTCGGGGTCAAGGAGATCCTGGATGCCCTGGTGGATTTCGCGCCCCCGGCAGCACCCCGCCCCGACGTTGACGGCGAGCCCCGTTCCGTTGACGCTCCCTTTGCCGGGTTTGTCTTCAAGGTCCAGGCCGGCATGAACAAGGCCCACCGCGACCACGTTGCCTTCATCCGGGTGTGCTCCGGCGTCTTTGAGCGCGGCATGGTGGTCACGCAGACCCGCACCGGGAAGTCCTTCGCCACCAAGTACGCCCAGCAGGTGTTCGGGCGCGAACGCGAAGTCATCGACGAGGCCTATCCCGGGGACGTTGTCGGCTTGGTGAACGCGTCCTCACTCCGCGTTGGAGACAGCCTTTTCCTGGAAGAACCCGTGGAATTCCCCGCCATTCCGCTCTTCGCCCCCGAGCATTTCCAAGTGGCCAGGTCCCAGGACCCCAGCCGCTTCAAGCAGTTCCGCCGCGGCATCGAACAGCTTGAGCATGAAGGCGTCATCCAGGTGCTCCGTTCCGACGTCCGAGGCGACCAGGCACCCGTGCTCGCCGCTGTGGGTCCCATGCAGTTCGAAGTGGTTGAAGACCGCATGGCCCACGACTTCAACGCCCCGATGCGCTTGGAGCGCCTCCCGTACTCAATGGCGAGGATCTCGACGGCGGAGGCCATGCCGGCGCTTGCCAACGTCCCGGGCGCTGAGGTGCTGTTGAGGTCCGACGGCGAATACCTCGCGTTGTTCAACGATGTCTGGGCTCTCCGCCGCATCGAGAAGAACCACCCGAAGCTCACGCTGGTCCCGATCGGCACGCACAACCCCGCGAAATAGTTCAGTAGCTCACTTGGCGTTCGAGCTTGTTTCCCAGCCCCAGCATGGCGAGGCTCACCGCGAGGAATCCTACGGCGATCGCTACCGCAAAAACCGCCACTCCGCCCCAACCGCCGGCGCGCACAGGGTCGATGAACCAGTAGGCGTACCAGTTGACGAATGAGCCCCGGACCAGGCTGTAGACGAGGTATGCAACCGGGTAGAGCAGCCAGTACCAGAGGTGCTTGACGGTCAGCCTGGAGCGCGGAGGCTGGAACAGCCAGTCGGCCACCATGACAACCGGCATGAGGTAGTGGACTACGAAGTTGACCCAGGGCAGCAGGGAGCCGAGGTCCTGTCCTGCGAGGAGCGCGCCGAAGACGAGTCCCACGACAGCCATGGCGATCGTGGCAGTGCCCCGGGTGGCGTCGTCGAGTTCGCTTGGCCGCTTGCCAGCCAGCACGCGGTAGCCGCTGATCAACAGCACCACCGACGCGAAGATGTTGGACAGGTTGGTGAAGTAGCTGAAGAAGTTCCACGGATCAAAGCCCAGGCCGATGTGGACCGTGAGCTGCGTCCCGACCGCTGCAAGGGTCAGGAGGGCAAAGAAGAGGCGTCCCCCAATGAGCACATTTCTTTTGGTCATGGAGACAATCTTCCGGTGGGCGCGGCCAAGCCATGCGCCCGACACTCCGAGACCAAGCCAGCCGCTAGGTGATCAGCAACTCCAAAGCCTCGGCCAGGTGTGCCACTTCGCGGACCGAGAAACCCTCCGGGATGGGCCCCGGTCCGTTGGGACTCGCGGGCACCACCGCGTGGGTGAACCCAAGCCGCTGCGCCTCGTGGATGCGCTGGTTGATCCCTGGAACGGGACGGACCTCGCCGGCCAGGCCAACCTCGCCGAAGGCAATGAGCCGCTGAGGCAGTGCCTTCCGCGCCTTCGCCGAGGCCACGGCAAGCGCTACCGCAAGGTCGGTGGCCGGCTCGCTCAGCTTCACTCCTCCGACTGTGGCCACGTAGGAGTCGTCCTTGTGCAGGATGCAACCGACCCGTTGTTGAAGGACAGCCAGGAGCATGGCGACGCGCGAGCTGTCCAGGCCGCTCGTGGCCCTGCGCGGCTGTGAGCTGGCGCTTTCGGCCAGGAGCGACTGCACTTCGGCCAACAGCGGGCGCCGGCCTTCCATGGTCACGGTGATGCAGGTGCCGGACACCGGCTCGCGTGTCCGGGACACAAAAAGGCCACTGGGATCGGCGAGGCCTTCGATTCCGGCTTCGTTCAGGTCGAAACAGCCGACGTCGTCCGTGGCCCCATAGCGGTTCTTGACGGCGCGCAACAAGCGCAATCGCGAATGGCGCTCGCCTTCGAACTGGCACACGACGTCCACCAGATGCTCCAGGAGACGCGGACCGGCAATGGAGCCGTCCTTCGTCACGTGGCCAACCAGGAGGGTGGTCATGTTGCGGCGCTTTGCGGCGGCGATGATGGACGCCGCGACTTCCCTGACCTGAGAGACTCCGCCCGCGCTACCTTCGACGTCGGCGCTGCTGAGGGTCTGTACCGAGTCCACGATCAGCAGCTTCGGCTCGAGCTTCTCCACTTGCCCCAGGGCCTGCCCGAGGTCCGTTTCCGCCGAGAGATAGAGGGTATGCGCGACCGCGTCAATCCGTTCCGCGCGGAGCTTGACCTGGGCCGCCGATTCCTCGCCCGTGACGTACAGGACGTCCTGGCCCGTGCGGGCGAACTTCGCCGCGACATCGAGCAGGAGGGTGGATTTCCCGACGCCGGGTTCCCCGGCAAGAAGGATCACCGCGCCGGGAACCAGCCCTCCGCCCAGGACGCGGTCCAGTTCGTCGACTCCGGTGGGCAGGAATGCGGCGGTGGTGCCGTCTACCTCGGCAATCCGGCGAGCCGGCTCCAAAACCGTTGTGGCCGCCGTCGTACGCGCTACTGTGGCGCCCGTTTCCTCCACAGTCCCCCACGCCTGGCACTCGCCGCAGCGCCCCACCCACTTGACAGTGGTCCACCCGCATTCGGCACATTTGTACGCGGGTGTCTTGGAGGTGCGTGAGGTCTTGGAAGCCATGCGTACAAGGCTAGTGGAGGGGTAGGACAGTCAAGCGCGCCTCACTGCAAGGGAGGAAGCACGTCCCGGGCTTCCCGGGGGTCCATGCCCGCGGCTTCGAGCAGGTCCACCATGAGCGGGCGGAAGAGCATCACCACTGTTTCGCCCTCGAGCTTCTGGACGTGAAGCATTTTGGGGTGCAGCCGGGTGGCAATGTCGGCCAAGTCCTGCCGTGCGCCGCGCAGGTGGGCCCGGCGGGCGCCGTCGTGCACTTCCGCGAGGCCGAGCGACAGTTCCTCGACGGCGGCGGACGTGTCCTGCAGGACCTCCGAAATGCTGTCCGTCGCCTCGTCGGTCAATGCTGCATGGTTGATGGCGCTCGTGAGCCGCCGCGCGAACACCCGGCTGTTGCGGAGGGCGAGGTCGATGGAATCCAACGACTCCTCCAGCATGGTCAGCTCGTCGCGGTGCCGCCGGTACGCCGGGGCGAGCGTGGCCACTTCACCGGATGCCTTGAGGGATTGGCGCATCCGGTCCACGAGCGGCTGGCAATTCCGCCCGCGGATGAGGGCATGCCAGGCCTGGGTGGAGTCGCTGTTGATCAATGCGTCGGCACATTCACGGAGGACCTCCGAGAGTTCGTGCAGGAGTTTGCGGACGTCCTGGCGCGGCTCCCTGCGCGGGTCCTTCGGGACCAGCATGGTAACCAGTAGCGCGAAAACCCCGCCCACAACGGCGTCGATGCTTCGGGTGAACGGCCCCCCGGCCGGCGCGGGCAGCAAGACCACGAGAAGCGATTGCAGGCCCAGTTGGGTGGTGAAGATGGTGCCACTGTCCAGGAACCGGGCCAGGAGGATGGAGAAAAGGAGCACGACGGCGGCTTGCCAGATTCCCGAACCCAGCCAGTGGAGCAGAAGATCGCCGATGACGATCCCGAGGGTGCAGCCAAGCCCGACCTCCACGACCCGGCGAAGCCGCGGATCCCGCGAGAAGCCGAGCGCGATCAGCGACGAAGTCGCGGCGAAAAGGGGTCCTGAGTGCCCAAGGATGTATTCAGCGAAAGCGTAGGCGCCCACGGCGCACACGGTCATCTGGACGGCCGGGACCAAGGAGTTCCGGCTGCGGACGAAGCCAGTTCGCAGCCGCGCCCGCAGGAATTTCTTGCTCGCTGAAAGTCCTTGGGGGGCGGTCATGGCTCAAGTCTATTCAGGAGCTGCCTAGTAAATGAGGCTCGCCGAAGGAACCGCAAAGTGAGGGGCGTCACTTAATCCCTTATGACTCGCCAAGCGCAAGGGTGACGCTGCACATGTAAGCCAATGGTCCACAGCCGTTCACCTCCCGTTCACTTTGGACCGCCGATCCCTTTACCTGCGACTCCTACCGTCGATAAAGGTACAAACACGTACGCAAATCTTTCGTATGCCGACTTTCTCCCTCGGTACGCATCAGAGAATCCCTGGAAGGGGTACATCCCAGTGAAGGCAACTCGCTTCGGCCGCAACGCGGCAATCGCGGTCCTCGCAGTCGGCGCCCTTGCGCTGACCGCTTGTGGTTCAGACAACGCAACCGGCGCCCCGGCAGCCACCCAGAGCGCCGCAGGCGTCAAGGTCACCGGCACCCTGACCGGCATCGGCTCTTCGGCGCAGGGCGCCGCAATGGACGCTTGGAAGACCAACTTCGCTTCCGCGAACCCGGGTGCCACGGTCCAGTACTCCCCGGACGGCTCGGGCGCAGGCCGCAAGGCCATCCTTGACGGCTCCGCGCAGTTCGCAGGCTCCGACGCCTACCTGAGCGACGCTGAACTGGCCACCTCCAAGACCAAGTGCGGCACCGACGGCGCCATCAACATCCCGGTGTACATCTCCCCGATCGCCGTTGCCTTCAACATCCCGAACGTCAAGGACTTGAAGCTCGACGCCGACACCGTTGCGAAGATCTTCCGCGGCCAGATCACCAACTGGAACGACCCGGCAATCGCCGCCCTGAACGCCGGAGTCACCCTTCCGGACCTCAAGGTCACCCCGGTCAACCGCTCTGACGACTCCGGCACCACCCAGAACTTCACGGACTACCTGGCATCCGCTGCTCCCTCGGTCTGGACCGACAAGGCTGCCGGCCTGTGGCCCGCGTCCCTGAAGGGCGAGAACGCCAAGGGCACCTCCGGCGTCGTCAAGACCGTCACCGACACCCCGGGTGCCGTGACCTACGCTGACGATTCCGCAGTCTCCGGCAAGCTCGGCACCGCACAGATCAAGGTTGGCTCGGACTTCGTCAAGATCTCCCCGGCCGCTGCCGCCAAGGCTGTTGAACTGGGCAAGCCCGTTGCAGGCCGCCCGACCGGAGACCTTTCCATCAAGCTTGACCGCACCACCACGGATTCCTCCGCCTACCCGGTAGTCCTGGTTTCCTACCACGTCGTCTGCACCACCTACGACAAGAAGGAAACCGCTGACCTGGTCAAGGCATTCGAGAGCTACGTAGTCTCCGACGCCGGCCAGCAGGCCGCTGCCGGCTCCGCCAAGTCCGCTCCGCTCTCCAAGGCGCTGCAGGACAAGGCAAAGGCCGCTGTTGACTCCATCAAGGCCAAGGCCTAAGGACCACAATGAAGTAGTGGTGCCGCGGACCGCGGCGCCACTACCCTTGAATATCAACGTTCCCCGTCCCGCGCTGGTGAAACATCACCGGACGGGGCGGGGAACTTGGCCATTTTTGAGTGAATCTGAAGGATCGTGAAGTGACCACCAACTCCTTGACCACTTCCCAAGGTGCCGGACGCGCCGGGGACAAGGTCTTCTCCGGAGCCACCCTGGCCGCGGGATGCCTGATCCTCGCGGTTCTCTTCGGCGTCGCACTTTTCCTTGTCATCCAGGCCATTCCGGCCCTTGTGGCTCCACCCGCGGACATCCAAGGCGGCCACGGCTTCTTCGCCTACATCGGGCCGATCGTCGTCGGGACCCTGATTGCCGCCGTCATCGCGCTGGTGATCGCTACTCCGGTAGCCATCGGCGTCGCGCTGTTCATCTCCCACTACGCTCCCCGCAGGCTTGCCTCGGGTCTCGGCTACGTGGTGGACCTCCTCGCGGCCATTCCCTCCGTGGTCTACGGCGCATGGGGCGCGGCGTTCCTTGCCCCCCAGATTTCGCCCGCCTACGGCTGGCTGGCCAGCAACATGGGCTGGTTGCCGATTTTCCAAGGCCCGGCCTCCGCTACCGGCAAGACCATCCTGACCGCGAGTATCGTCCTCTCCGTCATGGTTTTGCCGATCATCACTTCACTCTCGCGTGAAATCTTCCTGCAGACCCCGAAGCTCCACGAGGAAGCCGCACTGGCCCTCGGCGCGACCCGATGGGAAATGATCAAGATGGCTGTCTTGCCGTTCGGCCGCCCCGGTATCGTGAGCGCCATCATGCTGGGCCTGGGCCGCGCGCTTGGCGAGACCATGGCCGTCGCCCTGGTCCTGTCCTCCGGCGTCCTGACCGCAAGCCTGATCCAGACCGGAAACCAGACCATCGCCGCTGAAATCGCCTTGAACTTCCCTGAAGCCAGCGGGCTCAAGGTCAGCACGTTGATCGCGGCGGGCTTGGTATTGTTCGTCATCACCCTGGGTGTCAACATGATTGCACGCTGGATCATCTCCAGGCACAAAGAATTCTCGGGAGCCAACTAATGACTGTCACAGCCCCCGTGGCGCGCAAACGCTCCGCACTGACCAAGGGCCAGTTGCCGGCTTTCGCACCCTACGTCGTCCTGGCCGTCGCCCTGGTGCTCGGCGCAGCGATCCTTGCGTTGATCGGCTTCAACGCCTTCGGCTGGGGCCTCGTGTCCGCGATCCTGTTCGCGATCGGCCTGGTCGGCTGGAGCGCAGTTGTCGAAGGCGGCCGCAAGGCGAGCGACAAGCTTGCCACCTGCCTGATCGTCGGCTCGTTCCTTGTGGCGCTGCTGCCCCTGATTTCGGTGATCTGGACCGTCCTCGTGAACGGCATCCCGGGCATCATCACCCCAGGCTTCCTGACGACTTCCATGAACGGCGTCACCGGTTCCCTCGACAACAAGAGCGTCGATGAAGGCACGAAGGTCCTCGGCGGCATCTATCATGCGCTTCTGGGCACCGTGCAGATCACCCTGCTTGCAACGGTCATCTCGGTTCCTGTGGGCCTGCTGACCGCAATCTACCTGGTGGAATACGGCAACGACCGGGCCCTCGCCCGTGCCATCACCTTCTTCGTCGACGTTATGACCGGCATCCCGTCGATCGTCGCAGGTCTCTTTTCCGCAGCCTTCTTCTTCGCCGTGGTAGGCCCCGGCACCAAGACCGGTGCGGTTGCCGCCGTCGCGCTTTCGGTCCTGATGATCCCGGTGGTGGTCCGCTCGAGCGAGGAAATGCTCAAGATCGTCCCGAACGAGCTCCGTGAGGCGGCTTACGCACTGGGTGTCCGCAAGTGGCGCACCATCCTCAAGGTGGTCATCCCGACGGCGATTTCCGGCATCGCGTCTGGCGTCACCTTGGCGATCGCCCGGGTGATTGGCGAGACGGCTCCGATCCTGGTCACCGCAGGCTTCGCCACAACGATCAACAACAACGTGTTCGGCGGCTGGATGGCCTCCCTGCCTACGTTCATCTACACGCAGATCCTGAACCCGACCTCGCCGTCCAACCCGGACCCGTCGAGCCAGCGGGCATGGGGTGCCGCGCTGGTCCTGATCATCCTGGTGATGCTCCTGAACCTCGGCGCCAGGCTGATCGCCCGGATCTTCGCCCCCAAGGCCGGCCGTTGAGCCGCCAGGCCACACGCAAACTTCCAACCACAGCACCGAAGGAACACCATGTCTAAGCGGATCGACGTCAAGGATCTGAACGTCTACTACGGCAGCTTCCTGGCCGTTGAGGGCGTCAACATCAACATTGAAGCCAAATCGGTCACGGCATTCATCGGCCCGTCCGGTTGTGGCAAGTCCACCTTCCTGCGCACCCTGAACCGCATGCACGAAGTGCTTCCCGGTGCCCGCGTTGAGGGCGAAGTCCTGCTCGACGGCGACAATCTCTACGGCCCCGGCGTGGACCCCGTGACGGTCCGCACCCAGGTTGGCATGGTCTTCCAGCGGCCCAACCCGTTCCCCACGATGTCCATCCGCGACAACGTGCTGGCCGGCGTGAAGCTCAACAACAAGAGGATCAGCAAGGGCGCGGCCGACGCACTCGTGGAGAAGTCCCTGCGCGGCGCCAACCTGTGGAACGAGGTCAAGGACCGCCTCGAGAAGCCCGGCTCCGGACTCTCCGGCGGCCAGCAGCAGCGGCTCTGCATTGCCCGTGCCATCGCCGTGGAACCGCAGGTCATCCTCATGGACGAGCCCTGCTCTGCGCTTGACCCCATCTCCACCTTGGCCGTCGAAGACCTCATCAACGAGCTCAAGGACGAGTACACCGTGGTGATCGTGACCCACAACATGCAGCAGGCTGCACGCGTTTCCGACAAGACCGCGTTCTTCAACATCGCCGGCACCGGCAAGCCGGGCAAGCTCATCGAGTTCGCGGACACCACCACCATCTTCAACAACCCGTCCCAGAAGGCCACGGAAGACTACGTCTCCGGCCGGTTCGGATAGGCCCCAGCGGCTCCCTGGGAACCACGCGAAAAGCCCGACGGCGACCGTCACCTATCCAGGTGACTGCCGCCGTCGGGCTTTTCGCGTGCCTGGCGCGGCTCGCCGGACTCAGTGCGAAAGCGGTGAGAGCGCCAGTCCGAGGACGAACGCCACGGCGGCGGTAACGATCGGCGTCGCGACCCAGAACCCCAGGATCCGCAGCACCATCCGGCGGTTGGTGACGGAAAAGTTCTGGTTGGTTCCCGCACCAAGCACTGCCGACGTCACAGTGTGCGTGGTGGAAAGCGGCAAATGGAGGCCGATGGCACCGATGAACAACATCAGTGAGGTCAGGCTCTGGGCGATGAATCCCCGCATCGGGTCTACCCGCGTCAGCTTGTAACCCAAGGTGTACGAGATGCGCCAACCACCACAAAGCGTTCCCGCCGTGAGCATGACGGCCGTCAGCAGGATGACCCACAACGGGAGGTCGCTGGAGTCGGACACTCCGGCTGCCACGGCGCCCAACAGGATCACCGCTACGGTTCGTTGCCCGTCCTGCAGGCCGTGGCCGAGCGCGACCGCAGCGGCCGAGACGGACTGTGCGTGGCGGAAGCGGCCATGCACGACATCGGGCTGGGTGTAGCGGGCGGCCCATGTGACAGGCCACACGAGAAGATAGGCACCAAGGAAAGCAATCACGGGGGACAGCAGCAACGGCAGGACCACTTGCGCCAGCAAAATACCGTCTACCCCGTTGACGGAGCTGCCTCCCATCACTGCGCTTGCGGCTCCGGCGCCCACGAGGCCTCCTACCAAGGCATGGGTCGACGAGAGCGGCACACCGCGCCACCAAGCGTAGATTCCCCAAAGGATGGCACTGGACAGCCCCGCGGCGAGCATGGTCAGCCCGTTCATTCCGGAGGGGAGAACCACCCAGGACTGGCTGAAAACCAGCGCGAAACCGCCGCTGAGGAGCACGCCGGCAAAATTGAAGACCGCTGCCAACACAACGGCGACTGACGGAGTGAGGGCGCGGGTCCGCACGGAGAGCGCGACGGCGGTGGAGACGTCGCGGAAGCCATTCAGGAATGCGAAGCCAGCCGCCAGCACCACCACAAGGGCGAAGAACGCGACTGCCACCTCATGCTTCCTTGACGATGATGCTGCCTACCTGGGTGGCGACGCGCCGCATGTCCTTGGTGACTTCAACCAGTTGATTGGCCACGTCACGGTTCCGCGAAAACTGGGTGGACTTCATGTCGCGGAGCATCTCGGCCACCCAGGTCCGGTGGCTGCGTTCCGCACGCTTGGCCAGCCGCAGCACCTCGATCCAGTAATCCTCAAGTTCGTCCAGATCGTCCAGCTGGCGCATGGCATCAACCGTGAGCTCCGCCTGGCGGCTGATGATCTCCAGTTGGTCCGCCGCGCGCTTGGGCACCCGATCCAGTTTGTAGAGGGCCACGAGCTCACCCGCGGCATCCAGCTTTTCCATCGCCTCGTTGAGGAAGCGGGAGAGGGCGTACATGTCCTCGCGGGGGAGCGGGTTCACGAAGCTCGTGCGCATGTGGGTCAAGAGGGCGAAATGCAGATCCGTGGATTTCGCCTCGTGTTCGTGCATCTCCTCCACCAGCCGTTCGTGCTCCGCGACGGGAGCTCCGAAGATCTCAGAAAGCGTCCCGGTTGCCTCAAGAATCTGGCGGGCCATTTGCGACAACAATTGCAACCCGGCGGGTTCTTGGGGGAAGAGACGCAGCTTCATTTGGCTTCCGGTAGGCGGGAGGGATAGGGGTGGGGCGGCGTCTTCGCCGAAGGGCATAAAAATGGTGCCGAACCGGATACGCCTCTCGGCGGTAGGCCGCTCGAAGCGGCTATAAGTTGAAGCCCGGGGGTTTCGCGGTTCGACACCAGTTTCAGTTTTCTACGTCATCCGAGCTAAGTCAATCTTGACAGCTGGCGGCAGGGGTGGTTGTGACGGTCCCGCCCCCTTATATTTCACGTCAGTCCAGCTCGCCCAGGCGCCAAGCATTGGCCGCGTGCTCGAGATCTTCCGCGGTCTTCACGAGCTGGTGGGAGTTCCGGGTCAGCTTGCTTGCGTGGCCTTCGTTGGAATGCTCTGCACTGTCCGCCAGGGTGGCTTGGCCCAACGCGACGACGCGGCAAAACGCGGCTGAGCGTTCCAGCGCGACGTCGAAATCGCCGTCGAACGCTCCCGAAAGGATGGCATCCGCCATCTGTTTCATTTCGTCCGCTCCCGGCGGCTCGGCTGCCCCCGCCACAACATGGGAAACCTGGGCGGTGTCCCGGCCGGCCTTGAAGTACACGGAAATGCGCTCGGAGTTCTGCATGGTGGCCGCGCGCAATGCATAGAGCCGCCACAATGCGCCGGGCAAAGACCGGGCGGGGCTCTCTGCCCACATTTCGGCGATGGCCTCGAGGCCTTGCTCGTCAGCGAGCTTCACGAGGCGCCTGGTGATCTTGGGGTCATCGCTGTCCCGACCTCGCCGCACGAGCGCCTGGGCGGCAAGGTGAGCGGCTTCGGACACGCGCGCGGGGTCCGCTCCGCCGGCAAACGGCTCGAAGTCAACCGGCGCGAAGGGTTTCGGCTTGTGATGCCTGTTTGCTCCGCCGTACACAGGAGGTCCCGATTGTTCGCTCATGCCCCAACGCTACTCCTGTGTTTTCGCTCGTGCACTCTTGACTGGGCTTGTTGTGGTGGTGCCTGCTGCCGGGCGTTCCCTTCCTGACCCTCTTTGAATCCATGGGCGCCGCGACACGCCGCGGTTGCCGCGCGTCGTCGTCGGGGTTGGGGTCAAAAGAGGTCACGACGGCGTGGGGGCCGAGCGTGTCAAAACGGCCTTGAGCTTGAGGTACAGTATTTATGGCTGTTTCTACAGTCGGCAGGGGCCTTTAGCTCAGTTGGTAGAGCATCGGACTTTTAATCCGTGGGTCGTGGGTTCGATCCCCACAGGGCCCACCCAAAACCCCCGGAACCGCACGGTTCCGGGGGTTTACTTGTGCCAGGCGAAACTACGGCGTGGCCCACGCGGCCGGGTGACGGCCGAGCGGTCCGGCTTGCTGCGACCAATGCGCGGCGACGCCGTCGATTCGCCCCGGAAGTGGCACGCGTCGCGCCGGTCCCCAGTCGGTGCTGGTTTCCACCAAGGTGAAGTCATTCGGTGCAGCTACGGACAGGTGATCAGTCGGCGGGGTCAGCGAGTACAGCAAATTGGCCGTACCGATGAGTGAGCCCTGGATGCGGGCCGTCACCGAGTGGCTAAGGCGCCGGGTCAGGGCACGGGCGACGGCCGCGGCCAATAGCCAGCCGGTCGCGTGGTCGAGGGCCTGGACGGGAAGCGGGGTGGGCTCCGCTTGGCCCCTGGCCGTGGCTCCGGCGTCGGCGATTCCGCAGCTCATCTGGACCAGGCTGTCGAACCCGCGCCGATTGCGCCAGGGACCATCCCAGCCGTAGGCGTCCAAGCTGGCGATGATCAGGCCGGGGTTCATGGCGATCAGGGACCCGTCGTCGTAGCCCAGACGTTTCAGGGCGTCGGGCCGCAGTCCCGACACGAGCACATCGGCGCCCGCGAGCAGTTCCTCGAATATCGCGCGGTCGGTCGGGGCAGTGAGATCCAAAGCGGCGGTTCGTTTGCCCAGCGTCGTCTCAGGCAGCAGCGACGGCACCTCTTCAAAGCCCGGCGGGTCGATCCGCAGCACGTCGGCACCGTAACCGGCGAGGAACTTGGTGCACACGGGTCCTGCGATCACCCGCGTCAGGTCGAGCACACGCACCCCGTGGAAGGGCATTTCGCCGACAGTGTCCGGTGGGCCGGTGCCGGTTGAACGGCGTTCGACGACGGTCAGCGGCGGCGCGTCCGCCGTCGCCATCCCCGGAGCCGAGGCGAGCCATTGCCCGCGGTTGCGCATGACGGCGGCGCATCCGCCCGCCTCCACGATGGCTGTCTCCAATTCTTCGGCGGGAAACCCAGCCACTGCGGCCTGAACTGTTTCGCGGTCATGGGCGCCGAGCACCCGCACGACGGCGGCGCGGTGGCTGGCGTAGTTGGTGTGCAGCCGGATCCACGCGTCCGCCGCGCGATAGTTCCCGGCGATGGGGTCCCACAGTGGCGGCCGGGTCCAGCCGATCGGGGTGAACAGCCGCTCGGAGGCGAACGCGGCGCAGGACTCCCGGCTGTCTACCGTCACCGCTCGCGGCCCTGACTGGCGGCGGGCTGCGAGGAACTGCTCTGCGGCCACTGTCGCGACCACAACCGCCCCCGTCGCCAGTCCTGTCACGTCGAAAGCGGCCGGGAGAACGGCCCGCGGCCCTGTTGTCGTTAGCTGGGTGGCCGGCCAATCCGCATCATCGGCACCGAGCGCGTGCCACACTCGGGAAGTCACATCAGCGAAGCTGTCGTTCACACTCACCATTCTTGACGGGGCCACACGAAACGAGCAATGGCAGCCGGATCTAACGCCTCCTGCCCAAGTGGGCCTCCAACTGCCAGACTGTTCTTCATGCAAGCGCTTTTGGACGGACTCTTGAATACCAGCCCGCTTGTGATCGCGTGCATCGTTTTCGCCCTGGTGTTCGCTGAGGATGCAATTTTTGTGGGCTTTGTGATCCCCGGTGAAACGGCGGCAGTGGTCGGCGGGGTGATTTCGAGCCGCGGGCTCTTCGAATTGTGGGCCATGATCGCCATTGTGGTCACGGCCGCGATCACGGGGGACACCGTGGGTTACGAAATAGGCAAACACTTCGGTCCGCGGGTGATGGCCTTGAAAATCCTGGACAAGAGACGCGCCCAATTGCAGAGGGCCGAAGACTTCCTCAAGGACAAAGGCGGCGTCGCGGTGCTCCTGGGCAGGTTTACCGCCTTCTTCCGTGCCGTGATGCCTGCGCTCGCCGGACTAAGCCGCATGCCCTACCGGCGCTTCGCGTTCTGGAATTTCAGCGGCGGCATTATCTGGGGGTCCTTGTTCGTGACGCTCGGCTTTGTGGCCGGAAATTCGTACGAAGAAGTGGCCCGTGTGGTGGGCCGGGGGGCAGCGGCCGTGGTGGCAGTCATTGTAGTGGCGATTGTGCTTGTCTGGCAGGTCAGGAAGCACCGCGCCAAGAAGGCCTGATGCCGCGGGATCACGGAAATCCGACGGAAACTTAAAGGCTTTAGGCTGGTCACAATTCGTTCGGGAGGGGCGGTGAATGGTCCAACTGGATATGTCTGATGTTTGGCGTTATAACCGTAATAGCTGCCCCGACGTCCTCGGCTTATCTGAGCCTCGAGTGATCTGATGTCCGCTTCTGCAGCACAGAACTTTTAAGGAGAACCGATGCATCTTTTGCCCCGTGAGCAGGAAAAGCTCATGATCGTGGTCGCGGCCGACCTCGCCCGCCGTCGGCAATCCCGTGGCTTGAAGCTCAACTTTCCCGAAGCCGTGGCCGTCATCAGCTACGAACTGATCGAGGGCGCCCGTGACGGCAAAACCGTCGCAGAACTCATGAGCTACGGGACCACCTTGCTTCGCCGTGAAGACGTGATGGAGGGCGTGCCAGAGATGATCCATGACGTCCAGATCGAGGCCACTTTCCCCGACGGCACCAAGCTCGTCACCGTCCACGACCCGATCCGCTAGGAGGCCAACATGATTCCCGGTGAGTACCGTCTCCAAGCAGAGCCCATCGCCTGCAACAGCGGACGCGAGGCAATCGCCGTCGACGTCGTCAACCGTGGCGACCGCCCGGTCCAGGTGGGCTCGCATTACCACTTTGCCGAGTCGAATCCCGCGCTCGATTTTGACCGCGAAGCCGCTTTCGGCCGCCGGCTGGACATCCCTGCCGGAACGGCTGCGCGCTTCGAACCCGGCGATTCCAAGACCGTCAAACTCATTGCGCTTGCGGGACGCCGCGAAGTCTACGGCCTGCGGAACGCCGTCAACGGTCCCCTTGACGCCGACGCCGGAAAGAACGACGGCGGCGCTGCCGCTTACACCGACCGGCCCGGTGCCAGCACAGAAGGGACAGCCCAGTGAGCTTCGAAATTTCGCGCAAGCAGTACGCAGACCTTTACGGCCCGACGACGGGCGACTCCATCCGCTTGGCGGACACCGAACTTTTCCTTGAGATCGAGAAGGACTACACGGTCTACGGCGAAGAGGTCATGTTCGGCGGAGGCAAAGTGGTCCGCGACGGCATGGGGCAGAACGGCCAAGTGACCCGGGATGAGGACGTCCCGGACACCGTCATTTCGAACGTCGTGGTCCTCGACTACACCGGAATCTACAAGGCCGATGTGGCGCTCAAAGACGGCCACATCTTCAAGATCGGCAAGGCCGGCAACCCCCAGATCGCCGACGGCGTGGACATCGTGATCGGGGCCAGTACTGAGATGATCGCCGGGGAAGGCAAGATCCTCACTGCAGGCGGCGTCGACACCCACATCCACTACATTTCCCCGGACCAAGTCCCCACGGCCCTGTGCAGCGGCATCACCACTATGGTCGGCGGTGGCACGGGACCAGCCGAAGGTACCAAGGCCACCACCATCACGCCCGGCAAATGGCACATTTCGCGGATGCTGCAAGCCGCGGAAGGACTGCCGATCAATATAGGCCTCTTCGGCAAGGGCCACGCGTCCGCCATCGAGCCGCTCGCCGAACAGATCCGCGCAGGAGCAGTGGGCCTCAAAGTCCACGAGGACTGGGGCGCCACGACATCTTCGATCGACATGTCGCTGCGCGTAGCCGACGAATACGACGTACAGGTAGCCATCCACACGGACACCCTCAACGAGTGCGGATTCGTGGAGGACACCATCAAGGCCATCGACGGCCGAGTGATCCACACCTTCCACACCGAAGGCGCCGGCGGCGGCCACGCTCCGGACATCATCAAGATCGCCGGATTGCCCAACGTGCTCCCGGCATCCACCAACCCCACGCTCCCGTACACGCGCAACACCATCGAAGAGCACCTGGACATGCTCATGGTGTGCCACCACCTCAACCCGGACATCCCGGAAGACGTGGCGTTCGCTGATTCCCGCATCCGGGCCGAAACCATCGCCGCCGAAGACGTGCTCCAGGACTTGGGCATCTTCTCCATGACCTCATCGGATTCCCAGGCCATGGGCCGCGTGGGCGAAGTGGTCATCCGCACCTGGCAAGTGGCCGACGCAATGAAGCGGCAGCGGGGCGTCCTCAAGGATGCGTCAGGTGCAAGCCACGGCGCTCCGAACGGCTTGGGCGCGGAAAGCGACAACTTCCGGATCAAGCGCTACATCTCCAAATACACCATCAACCCCGCGATCGCGCAGGGAATGGCAGACTCCATCGGCTCCGTGGAAGTGGGAAAGTTCGCCGACCTCGTCCTCTGGAATCCGGCCTTCTTCGGTGTGAAGCCTGAACTGGTCCTCAAAGGCGGGCAGATCGCCTACGCGCTCATGGGCGATTCCAACGGCTCCATCCCCACACCGCAGCCACGTACCATGCGCCCGATGTTCGCCACCCACGGCAAAGCGCTGCAGCAGTCGTCCATTACCTTCCTGTCCAAGGCGGCCATCGACGCCGGCGTTCCGGAAGAGCTTGGCCTTGAACGCGTCATCCGGGCGGTCTCCGGTATCCGGAACTTGCGCAAGGCGGACCTCAAGTTCAACGGCGAAACTCCCGATATCGCCGTCGACCCCGAAACCTACAAAGTGACGGTCGACGGCGAGGACGTCACCTGTGAGCCTTCCGACGTGCTGCCCATGGCCCAGCGCTACTTCCTTTTCTAGATCGCCGGGAGGAGAACCACATGATCATCGAAAAGATCCTCGGCAACCTGCACGAACTGCCGCAGGCCGAGGCCGCGGCGCTGGCCAAACTCCACAAAGAGAAGGTCGTGCTGCCGAGCGCCCAGCTGGTCAAACGCATCCAACGCGTCACCACGGACCACGGGAAGGAGCTCGGCATCCGCCTCCCCGCCGGATCCGGGGACCTGCGCGACGGCGACATCCTCGCCGTCGAGGAGGCGAACCTCATCGTGGTCTCCGTGCTGCCGAGCGACGTCCTGGTCATCGCCGCGCGCAGCATCTACGAAATGGGCGTAGTGGCGCACTCCCTCGGCAACAGGCACCTGCAGGCCCAGTTCTTCGACGGCGACTCCGAATACGGGGCCGAAGTCATGGTGTGCCAGTACGACCACACGGTCGAGGACTACCTCAAACACGTCGGCGTGCCTTACGACCGCCAGGAACGCGTAATGCCGGTGCCTTTTCGCCATGCTGAACACACGCACTGAGCCTGCTTCGGCTGCTGTTAACGTCACCTTCCGGGGGCACCAGTGAGCTCCTACCAGCTTGCCCTCCAGCAGTTGTGCGACTCCGCTCTTCCTACCGGGGCGTTTGCTCATTCTTTGGGGTTTGAGACGTACATCGACCGGGGGGTCGTGGCTGATGAGGGGAGTTTTGGGGTTTGGCTGTCTGCGTTTGTGGGGCAGCAGTTGACTTATTCCGATGGGCTGGCCATCCGGTTCCTTTATGAAGGGGTGGATTTGGGGGAGTTGGATGCTCATTTGAGTGCTCAGCTCTTGCCTCGGCAGTTGCGGGAGGCGAGTACCAAGATGGGCGGGCGGCTGATCGAGATCGGGAGCGAAGTCTTTCCCTCGGCCGAGCTGGAAGCTTATCGGGCTATGGTGACCACGGGCCGGGCCGCCGGCCATCAGCCGTTGGCGTTCGCCGTCGTCGCGCGCTCGCTGGGCGTGCCCTTCGAAGAAGCGCTGGCCGCGTACCTTTTCGCGACCGTCACCTCGCTGACCCAGAACGCCGTGCGCGCCATCCCGCTCGGCCAGAACTCCGGGCAGCGGCTGCTGCGCAAAGCGCACGACGACGTCGCTGCCGCCGTCGAACATGTCCGGCACCTCAGCTGGGACGACTTCGGAGCCGTCAGCCCCGGCCTGGAAATTTCGCAGATGCGGCACGAATGGCAACGTGCACGCATGTTCATGAGCTAGAACCATAGGAGGACACATGTCTGAACCCATCAAGATCGGTATCGGCGGCCCGGTAGGTGCCGGCAAAACGCAGCTCGTTGAGCGCCTGACCCGCCACATGAGCCGGGAAGTCTCCATGGCCGCCATCACCAACGACATCTACACGATCGAAGACGCCAAAATCCTCGCGGCCAACGGCATCCTTCCCGAAGACCGCATCATCGGCGTCGAAACCGGCGGCTGCCCGCACACCGCCATCCGCGAAGACACCTCCATGAACACGGCGGCCATCGAGGAACTCAAGAGACGCCACCCCGACCTGCAGGTCATCTTCGTCGAATCCGGCGGCGACAACCTCTCCGCCACGTTCAGCCCCGAACTCGTGGACTTCTCGATCTACATCATCGACGTCGCCCAGGGCGAGAAAATCCCCCGCAAAGCCGGCCAAGGCATGATCAAGTCGGACCTGTTCATCATCAACAAGACCGACCTCGCCCCATTCGTCGGCGCAGACCTGTCCGTCATGGAACGGGACTCCAAGGAATTCCGCGGCGACAAGCCCTTCTGCTTCACCAACCTGAAGACCGACGAAGGGCTGGACAAGGTCATCGCATGGATGCGGCACGATGTCCTGATGCTCGACCTGGCGCAATGAGCACGACGGCGGCTGCGGCTGAGGCGCTGGACCCGCTTGCTGGCGCTGCTTGCGGCGCTTCGCCGGATATAGAGGGCCGTGCCCGTCCCCAGCCGCTCCCAACTCTCGCAAGCTCGAGTCGGGGCCCTCGCGGCAGTGGGCCCATCGCGGTGCCCGCCACGCCGCGGCCCTCTATATCCGGCTCCGCTGCTGCTGTCGTCTCACCTCGGGGGCGCCTCGACCTCGTTGTCGCCCTTCGTGGTCAGCGGTCCGTGGCCGTGCAGCAGTTTCATCAGGGTGCCTTGCGGGTTATGAGGCCGCACTACTTGGATGGGTCTGGGCAGGTTTGTTATGTCGTGGTCAATCCGGGCGGGGCGTATTTGGGGGCGGATCTCTATGTTGTGGATGTGGAGGTCGAGGCTGGGGCTTCGCTGCTTTTGACGACGCAGTCGGCCACGAAGATCTATCGGACTCCGGGATCGTTTGCTGAGCAGCGGATGAACATCCGGCTGGGGGAGGGGGCGGAACTGGAGTTGGCGCCCGACCAGCTCATCGCCTACCGGGAGGCCAGCTATCGGCAGGATACGCACATCAGTGTGCATCCGACGTCGAGCCTCATCATGGCGGAAGTCATCACTCCGGGCTGGTCCCCGGACGGCGCTTCCTTCAAGTACCGGGAACTCCGGCTCCGGAACGAGATCCAGGTGGAGGGCGACGACGGCGCCGTGCTGCTTGCGCTCGACAACCTCCTGATCCGGCCACCCCTGGGGGATGTGACCGGAATGGGCTTCATGGAGGGGTACAGCCACCTGGGTTCGCTCGTTGTGGTGGATCCGCGGGTTGACCAGGCGCTCGCCGATGAACTGCACCGGCTGACGGCGGGGTACGAGGCGTACTCGGGCTTGTCGTTGAGCCGAACCCTTGCAGGCACGACGGGCCTGGTCCTGCGGTCCCTCTCGAACAGCACCGAGGAACTGAATCGATTGCTCGGTGCATGTACAGGCCTTCTGCGCGGACGCTGGTTCGGCAGGGCACCGCTGAATCTCAGGAAGTACTGATGACGTCACTCGCGGAACTCGCCTCGATGTACCGGTGGCGTGAGCATCTCCCGATGAAGTCCCGCCTCGCGTTCATGTTCGGCTCCGTCGTCCTCCTGCACCTTGCCGCCGTCGTACTCCTGTTGGTGGGTGGCGCCAGTGGCGGGCAGCCGCTGGCGCTGGGTCTCGTGCTGACGGCTTATGTGGCCGGTATCAAACACAGCTACGACTGGGACCACATCGCGGCGATCGACAATTCCACACGGAAATTCGTGGCACAGCGCAAGGACCCCGTGAGTGTCGGCTTTGCCTTCAGCCTGGGCCACAGCTCCGTGGTGATCCTGGCCGGTGTGATGGTGGTTGGGGGCGCCAGCCTTGTGGGCCAGCTCATGGAGGACGGCACCACCGGACACCTCGTGCTGGGGCTGATCGGCAGCGGCGTGTCCGGGATGTTCCTGCTGGCCATGGGTATCTTCAACGGGTCGGCGTTCCTCCGTACGATTCAGCTGTACCGCGCCGCCCAGGCCGGCGGCGCGATCGCCGTCGACGACCTCGAAACCAAAGGGTTCATCGCGCGGCTCTTGGCCAAGCCGCTATCCAAGGTCCAGCGTCCGCGGAACATCTACGTGATCGGGTTCTTGTTCGGGCTTGGATTCGACACCGCCACCACCATCGGGCTGCTGGTGCTCACGACGGCGGCGTCGCTCGCGGGCGTGTCTGTTCTTGCCCTCCTGGCGCTGCCGCTGGCCTTCACCGCGGCGATGACCCTTTGCGATTCCATCAACGGCGTGGCCATGATGCGGATGTACAAATCCGCCATCCACGATCCCCAGCGCAAGCTTGGATTCAACGCCATTATCACCGGTATCTCGGCCTTTTCGGCGCTCTTCATCTCGGTCATCACACTGGGCGGTTTCCTCAATGCGGCCTTTGGACTGAGCGATCCGGTCACCACGTGGCTGGGCGAAATAGACCTCGGTGACGCCGGGCTGGTGCTGATTGGGCTGTTCGCCGTCGTGTGGGTGGTTGCGGCCCTGCGGTTCCGGGCGGCGCGGCGCCGCTAGCCGGGCTGGAGCCACTGCAGAAGGCGATCCAACGGCCACGTCGTGATGATGCGATCGGCGGGTACCCCGTTGGCTTCCGCCCGCTCCGCACCGTACTGCAGGAAGTCGAGCTGGCCGGGGGCATGTGCGTCACTGTCGATGCTGAAGAGGCAGCCGGCGTCGAGGGCAATTTGAATCAATTCGTCCGGCGGGTCCTGGCGTTCGGGCCGCGAATTGATCTCGACGGCGACCCTGTGTTCCGCGCACGAGGCGAACACCTCTTCGGCGTCGAACTCCGATGGGGGTCGCGTTCCTCGCGATCCCTTCACCAAGCGGCCGGTGCAGTGCCCGAGGACGTTCGTGTGCGGGTTTTCGACGGCAGTGAGCATCCGCCGGGTCATGGGCCGTTTGTCCGACCTGAGCTTCGAGTGGACACTGGCCACTACAACGTCCAGTTGGTTCAGCAGTTCCGCGGACTGGTCCAGCTCTCCGTCTTCAAGGATGTCCACTTCGATGCCGGCCAATAGCCGAAAGCCCGACTCTTGCCCGCACCGTTCGTTGATTCCATCCACAACGGTGAGCTGCTCCATCAAGCGCTCGGGGCTGAGCCCGTTGGCGATAGTGAGGTTGGGGGAGTGATCGGTCAATGCTATATATTCCCGGCCGAGTATACGAGCCGCGTCGGCCATAACCTCAATCGGCGAGCCGCCGTCCGACCAGTTGCTGTGGCTATGCAGATCGCCCCGGAGCTCGGCGTTCAGCTCGTGTCCACCGTTGACCAAAGGTTCGGCGCCGCGACGGCGGAGGTTCTCAAGGTAGTCGGGAACAGCGCCGCCCAGGGCCTGGCTGATCACCTCGAAGGTCCGGCTGCCGATTCCCTTGGTCCGCTTGAGGCGGCCATCCTTGAGCCGGGCAGTCAGTTCCTCGTGGCTCAGTCCGGCGATGACTCCCGCAGCCCGGCGGAAGGCCTGGACCTTGAAGCTGTCCGCGAGTTCCCGTTCCAGCCAGAAGGCGGTTTCATTGAGCGCGTCGATGGCGTCCATGGCTCAATCATGTACCACGCCGCGCCCATACGTATGTGAGCGAGGGTTCGGATTTTGGTGGTTGTTTGTGAGCGAGGGTTCGGGATTTCTGACGCCCGCTCGGATATGCGGGTGTTTCGACCGACGCTCGCTCACGTATGCGGGTGTTTCGACCGACGCTCGCTCACGTATGCGGGTGTTTCGACCGACGCTCGCTCAGATCATGTGAGCGAGGGTTTCGGAATGGGGGCGTCATGCTGCCGGAATAAGTGGGACGGCCATCACCGCCCTGCAATAATCGGAACCAGTTGCCTCGCTTGAGTTGCACGCGGGGCGGTATGCACCTTCGGACGAATCACATCGCAGACGAGGCGGACATGACCAACACTCCCATCCAGCAGGCCACCGACACCACGGCGATTCCACCCGCTACCAACCCCGCCATTGACGAGGACCTGCTCCACCGGCTCGCGGATGCTCACGGCGTCGGGACGTCGTTCCATGGCTGGGATGGGCTGCAGCACGACGTTTCGCCCACCACGTTGATCCAGGTGCTTGGTGCCCTGGGGGTCGCCGCCCATTCCGACGAGCAGATCGAAGCGGCCCTTGCGGACGCGGAAGTGGCGCCGTGGCGGCGGATGCTGCCACCCGCCGTCGTCGTCCAACAAGGAACGACGGCGGCTGTGCACGTGCACGTCCGCGACGGTTCGCCGGCCCGCCTGACGATCTCGCTCGAGGACGGAACGGAACTTGCCGCCGTTCAACAGGAGGACTGGGCGCCGCCGCGCGACGTTGATGGAGTGCCCACAGGCCGTGCAACGTTTGAGGTTCCGGCCGGTTTGCCGCTCGGCTGGCATTCGCTCGCGGCCGAGTCCGACGGCGTGACGGCCACCGCCGCGCTCGCCGTGGTTCCAGCCACGTTGCAGACGGCGGCAGGGCTTGAGGAACGACGGGGCTGGGGACTCGCCACGCAACTGTACTCGGTACGCTCGAAGCGCTCATGGGGTATCGGGGATTTCGCGGACCTTGCCGATTTGGCATCGTTGGCCGGCGCGCGCGGGGCCGACTACGTCCTGGTGAACCCACTGCATGCCGCAGATCCGGTGCCTCCCATTCAAGCATCGCCGTACTCTCCCTCCACCAGGCGATTCTTCAACCCCCTCTACATCCGGGTCGAATCCATTCCCGAATTGGCATACGTCAAGCCTCGCAAGCGCGCCACGGTGGACCGGCTGTTGGACCACGTCCACGCGCTCAACAAGGACGCCGAACGGCTGGACCGGGACCAGATCTTTGCCGCGAAGCTCGCTGCCTTGGAACTCCTTCACACGGTCAAGCTCTCTCCGGCCCGGCAACGGGCCTTTGAGGAGTTCTGCCGCGAGTCCGGCCCCGGCCTGGACGATTTCGCCCTTTGGTGCGCGATCCGTGAAGACCGGTCGCCGGACGACCCCTTCTGGCAGGACCCCGCGGCCACCCTCGGTTCGCCCAAGGTCGAGTCGATGCGCCAGGCTTTGGCCGACCGGATCGGTTTCCACCGCTGGCTTCAGTGGATCTGCGATGAGCAACTCGAGTCGGCCCAGGTCGCGGCGAAGCGATCCGGCATGCGGTTGGGAGTAGTGCACGATCTCGCCGTCGGGGCGGACTTGAGCAGCGCCGACGCCTGGACCCTGCGCAGCAGCTTCGCACCGGGCGTCAGCGTGGGCGCACCGCCGGACATGTACAACCAGCTGGGCCAGAACTGGAACCAGCCGCCGTGGCACCCGGTCCGTTTGGCAGAGGCGGGCTACGCGCCCTTGCGCGCGATGCTCTCCACCGTCCTTCGCCATGCCGGCGGAATCCGCGTGGACCACATCCTGGGGCTGTTCCGCCTGTGGTGGGTGCCCGCCGGCAACTCGGCCCGCGACGGCGCCTATGTCCGCTACGACCACGAGGCCCTCATCGGCATCCTCGCTTTGGAAGCGCATCGCGCGGGTGCCGTGGTCATCGGCGAAGACCTGGGCGTCTTCGAGCCGTGGGTGCGGGACTACCTTGCCGCCCGCGGCATCCTGGGCACCTCGATCCTCTGGTTCGAGTACGACGGCGACTCGCCGCTCCCGCCCGAACGCTACCGAACGCAGGCCCTCGCCAGCGTCAACACCCACGACCTCCCGCCGACTGCGGGGTACCTCGCCGGCGATCACGTGGAACTCCGCAGCCAACTGGGTTTGCTTGAACGGAGCGTGGCCGAGGAACGGGCCGAGCACGAGGCCAGCCTGGACAAGATGATGGGGTTGCTCCGGGAACGCGGCCTGCTGCCGGCCGACGGAAAGGTGCTTGGCGAGGAACAGGTCATTGAGGCGCTCCATCGCTTGCTGGCCCTCGCGCCATCGGTCCTGCTCGGCGTTGCGTTGGTGGATGCCGTGGGGGAGCGGCGTGTGCAGAACCAACCGGGAACGACGTCGGAGGTCTACCCCAATTGGCAAGTACCGCTGGCCGACGACCACGGCCGCGCGGTGCTGATCGATGACCTTGACGCGAACCCGCGGTTCAACTCCCTGCTGGCGGCAGTGGACGAGGCTGTGCGGGGATAGGCAACGCATCGAGACGTGAGTTCTCGCCTCTTTGGCCTTCCCCACGGCGCTCGCTCACCTTTGGGCCTTTTCCCTCGAACGCTCGCTCACCTTGGTGAGCGAGCGTTCCCGATTTTGGCCGCATTTGTGAGCGAGCGTCGCTGTTTTGGCCCGTCAGGGGGCGATGACCAAAACGGTAGGGGAACCCACGTCCACCTGCTCGAGGACATCCCCCGGTATACCCGTGGCAGGGTTCAGTGCAAAGGTTGTGACTTGGTTGGAACGCTCGTGCGCCACATGGAGCCAGCCGTCGCGGACCAGGTGATGGCGGGGCCAGTCTCCCCCGCTGGGCACGTCAGCCACGGGCCGGAGCCGGGTTCCGCTGCCTTCGACAGCCAATACCGAGATCCGGTTGGAACCGCGGATGCCCGTGTAGACGAAGCGATGGTCCGGGGAAAGCGCGATTTCCGCTGCCGCGTCGCCGTCGGCGGCTCCACCGGCTGTCGCAGGGCCGCGACGGTGGAGCGCAAAGCGGCCGTCCGCGCCCGGCAGGAGCACCACCACTTCGATGGAGTACTCGGTCACCACGAAGACTGCGTCGACGGAGGGGTGCTGGACCAAGTGTCGCGGGCCGCTGCCCATCGGGAGCGCGACTTCGTGGTCCTTGAGGAGGCCGGTGTCGGGGAAGTAATTCCACACCCGTAAGAGGTCGAAGCCGAGGTCGGTGGTCATGATCCGGCCGTCCTCGAGCATGAGGCTTGCATGGGCACGGCTCACCCGGGGTCCGCCCGTGGCGATGTCGATGCCGCCTTCGACGCCGGCGTGCGGGTCTTTCGCCGGCGGTGCGGCAAAGCGCGAGGTGATGCCGCCGTCGTCGTCGAGCCCGTACATCAGCACGTTGCCGTCGCCCCAACAGTTGACCACGATGAAACGTGCGGAAGGGTCGACGGCGACGTGGCAGGCCGCGGCCCCGGCTGGCCAGGCCTCGCCGAGCGGCTCGAGGCCGAAAAGCCCGGTCCGCCGATACGCCCGGACCGTCTGCGCGGCCTCGGCCACTGCATAGACCACCGGCAGCGTGGGATGAACGGCAAGGAACGACGGCGACGGCGCTTCGACGGCGGTGCCCAGCCAACTCAGACTGCCATCTTCGCGCGCGGCGACTGCCCCAATGCCCCATCCGTTCCCGTCGCTGTCCGCGGTGTACGCGCCCGTCCAGATGAGCGTTCCGTCGATGTTCTCTGCCATGCCGTCCTCAGTGTTGGTGAGTGAAACCTGTATCAGTGTCCCTGTACGTCAGAGTCGACACCGGCATCGGCGCCCGCGTCCAAAGTGGCGATCGCGGACAGGTCGTCATGATCCAAAGCGAAGCCGAAAACGTCCAGGTTTTCCTTCATGCGCGCGGGGTTGGCGGACTTCGGGATGGCGACGAGCCCCTCCTGGACGTGCCAGCGCAACACCACCTGACCGGGAGTCTTTCCGTGTTTCTTCCCGATGGCCGCCAGCACCGGGGCATTCAGGAGATCGCGGCCGGCCCCCAACGGACTGTACGATTCCGTGGCGATGCCATGGTTGCCGTTGAAGGCACGCTCATCGATCCGGGTGATGGACGGCGAAATCTGGATTTGGTTGACGGCCGGCACCACCGAGGTTTCCTCGAGGAGCCGCTCAAGGTGCGAGGGCTTGAAGTTGGACACGCCGATCGAACGCACCTTCCCCTCAGCCTGGAGCCGCTCGAAAGTCTCCCAAGTGGATACGAATTCATTCCGTTGGGGGAGCGGCCAATGGATCAACAAGAGGTCCACATAGTCCAGCCCGAGGCGCTTGAGGGATCCTTCAAGGCCCTCGACGGCGCGATCGCGGCCCTGGTGGGTGCCGTCCAGTTTGGTGGTGATGAACAGTTCCTCCCGCGGGACCCCGCAGTCCCGCACGCCTTGCCCGACGCCTGCCTCGTTACCGTAGCGGTACGCCGTGTCGACGTGCCGGTAGCCAAGCTCGACGGCGGACACCACCGCCGTGGCGACCTGGGCGTCGTCGAGGGGCCAGGTTCCGAGGCCGATCTGCGGAATGGCATTACCGTCGTTGAGCCTGACAGTCGGAGCAAGTGCCATGGTCCTGTCCTTTCAGTTGCTAGATCGGCCTCCGTGCCCATTGGACCAGTTGATCGCTGAGTTTCATGAAGTCCTGGTCCACGTGCTTGATGCCTGGATGTTCATCATGCCACCGGACGATCTCCCGTGCGCCTGCCGCGAACGGAATTTCTGCCCGATACCAGGGCACCAGCGTTTTGATCTTGGTGTTGTCGAAGACCACGGAGTGGGACCTGTCCCCGAGAAGCCCAGGGCCAAGCTCCGGGGAGTGCGCTGCAATGGTGTCCGAGGCGATGTGCACCAGCTCGGGTTCCGGCACCCCTGCCGCTGTGGCGAAGAGCCGGTATACCTGGTCCCACGGGAGTGCTTCGTCCGAGGTGATGGTGTAGCTTTCACCCACAGCCTGCGGCCGGCCGAGGAGGCCGACGAAAGCGACTGCAAAATCATCCGCGTGCGTGAGGGTCCACAGCGAGGTACCGTCGCCGTGGACTATCACGGGCAGGCCTTCCCGCATCCGATGGATGTCCGTCCAGCCGCCCAGGAGGGCGATCCGCGTGCGGTCGTAGGTGTGCGAAGGCCGGACGATGGTCACGGGGAATCCTTCGTCGCGGTAGGCGCGGACGAGAAAGTCCTCGCACGCGATCTTGTCCTGGGAGTACTTCCAGAACGGGTTCCTGAGCGGGGTCGATTCGAGGATCGGCAAGTGTGCGGGCGGCTTCTGGTAGGCCGAGGCCGAACTGATGAACACGTACTGCCCGGTCCGGCCGCGGAACAGCTCCACCGCTGCGGACACATGCTCCGGCGTGAAAGAGATGAAGTCCGCGACGACGTCGAACTCGCGGCCGTTCAGCACCTCCGCCACCTCGGCGGGGTTGCGGATATCCGCCTGCAGCAATTCCGTGCCCGGAGGGGCCGGCCTTTCCGAGCTCACTCCGCGATTGAGCACGGTGAGCCGATGACCCAGCGCGACGGCGCGCTCCGCCGCCGCCGCGCTGATGGTCCCGGTCCCGCCGATGAACAGCAGGCGCAACGGTGCCGACGTCACCACGCGTAGTCTTCCGGCGCGGTCCGGTGGCCCGGGAAGATGTCGTCGAGCCGCTTGAGGGCATCGGCGTCGAGGGTGACATCCAAAGCCCTGATGGCGGCGTCCAACTGCTCCTGCGTGCGCGGACCCACGATCGGCGCGGTTACAGCCGGCTGGTGGAGCAACCAGGCCAAGCCAACGTCGCCGGGCTCGTAGCCAAGGTCGTCGGCGAGGTCCTCGTACTGGCGGATCTGGTCTTCATGCTTCTTCAGGGTTTCGGCCGCGCGGCCCTCAAGGCGACGGACGCCGTCGCGCTCTTTCTTCAGCACCCCGCCCAAAAGCCCGCCGTGAAGCGGCGACCACGGGATGAGGCCGAGGCCGTACTGCTGGGCCGCCGGGATGACTTCCAGTTCGACGTTGCGGGTGAGCAGGTTGTAGATGGACTGCTCGCTCACGAGTCCGTTGTAGTTGCGCCGCGCAGCAGTCTCCTGGGCCTGGGCGATGTGCCAGCCAGCGAAGTTGCTGCTTCCGGAATACAGGATCTTGCCCTGCTGGACGGCAACCTCGATGGCCTGCCAGATCTCGTCCCACGGCGTGTTCCGGTCCACGTGGTGGAACTGGTAGACGTCGATGTAGTCGGTCTGCAGGCGCTTGAGGCTGGCGTCCAAGGCGCGCCGGATGTTGAGGGCGGAGAGCTTGGACTCGTTGGGGCGGTCAGTCATGGTTCCGTAGAGCTTGGTGGCCAGGACGACGCGCTCGCGGCGCTCGCCGCCCTTGGCGAACCAGCGGCCCAGGATTTCCTCGGTCCAGCCTCGGTTGTCGTGGCCGCCGTAGACGTTGGCGGTGTCGAAGAAGTTGATGCCCGAGTCCAGTGCGGAATCCATGATGGAGTGCGCTGCGGATTCCTCTGTCTGCGGGCCGAAGTTCATTGTTCCGAGGCACAAGCGGGAGACGCTGAGCCCTGAGCGGCCCAAGTGGGTGTACTGCATGGTTTTGGGTTCCTTACGCTGGTGGTTTCTACATTTGGCTGAAGGACGCGACGGCGGGATCGGCGCCGAGGCGCGTACCGGCGTCGAGCGCGCTGATGGCTGCCAGTTCGTCCGGGGTGAGCTGCAGCGCTGCCGCCGCGAGGTTCTGGCGGATCCGCTCGGGGTGGACGGACTTGGGGATGACGATGTTGCCGGTTCCGAGGTGCCACGCCAGCACGATCTGTGCGGGGGTGACACCGTGCGTTTCGGCAAGTTCGGCGACCGTTGGCGACGCCAGATCCGCTCCTTGCCCCAGCGGGCTATACGCCTCTACGGCGATTCCGTGCGAGCGGCTCTTCGCCGCCAGTTCCCGCTGTTGGAAGGTCGGGTGCAGTTCGATCTGGTTGACGGCGGGAACGACGTCGGCGAACTCGAGGAGGGTGTCGAGATGATCCTGCAGGAAGTTGGAGACGCCGATTGCCCTGGTGCCGCCGTCGGCATGGATCCTTTCGAGTGCCTTCCACGCATCCACGAACAAGCCTTGAGACGGGACAGGCCAGTGGATCAGGTAGAGATCGATGACGTCGAGGCCGAGTTCGCGGCAGCTGTTGTTGAATGCCGCCGCCGCCCGTCCCTGTTCGCCGTTGCGGAGTTTGGTGGTGATGAAGAGTTCTTCCCGGGCGATGCCGGAAGCCTTGATTGCGGCGCCGACACCGGATTCGTTCCGGTAGGCCGCGGCAGTGTCGATGTGCCGGTAACCGGCCTCCAGAGCGTCCTCCACGGCCTTCTGGGTCTCGGCAGGCGGGACCTGGAAGACGCCGAAGCCGAGCTGGGGGATGGTGACCGAGTTGTTCAGGACGAGCCCGGGAACGGTTGAATTCTGAGCGTTGGACATGTCTTGCCCTTTCGTCACTGGTGGGTGGATTGCCTGACTGGCTTTTTCGAGCCTATGCACTTTCGGCACAACAATCAGTAGTTTTGACGCCCCCTGTTTTTCCTAGGACTCGGAGTCCTACCTTGGCCGTAGAAACAAGCCCTGAGGGAAGGAAGAATAGGCACATGGGTCAAAGTGCCGAGTTCGGAAAGTTCCTCAAAGCCATGCGTGCCCGGATGTCGCCCGAGGACGCCGGTTTGCCGGAAGCGTCCGGCGCGCGCCGCGTTCCAGGACTGCGCAGGGAAGAGATTGCCCGCTTGGCCGATGTCAGCACGGACTACTACACCCGCCTCGAACAGGGCCGCCATATCCATCCTTCGCGGGCGGTCCTCGAATCGGTGTCGCGGGCTCTTCGCTTGGACTCAAGCGAGCACACCCACATGATGGACCTGCTTGAGCACTGCGCGTCGACTGCCAAGGCGCCGACTCCCGCACCACGGGTGCGGCCGGCCTTGCGCCAACTTCTGGACGCCGTGGGCGACGTTCCGGCGCTCCTGCTTGGCCGGCGCAGCGACGTGCTCGGAGCCAATCGCATGGCGGTCTTGCTGTTTGCCGACTTCCCGTCCATGCCTCCCGCCGAGCGGAACCTCACTCGCTGGCTGATCCTGGACCCGCAGGCACGCGAACTGTTCCGGGACTGGAAGACGGTTGCCGCGGAAGCCGCCGGCTCCCTGCGTGCGGATACCGGGCGGCACCCCGACGATCCCCAAGCGAACCAACTCGTGGGCGAACTCGCCGTGAACAGCGAACATTTCCGCCAATGGTGGGCAGGGCATCGAGTGGCCGCGCGCTCGGCCGGCACGGTCCGCTTGCACCACCCCACGGTGGGGGACGTGGAACTGAACTTCGAGAATTTGGCCCTGCCGGAGGACCCGGACCAGGTCCTGCGGGTCTATTCAGCGAAGGCGGGTTCGCCGTCGGACGATGCCTTGAAGTTGCTGGGCAGCTTTGGTGCGGGAACGGCGTTTGGTGCCGGAACGACGTTTGCTGCCGGAACGGCGCCGGGCGCGGAGTTGTCCGAGCGTCATGCGATGGACGAGAGCTGAGGGAGTTTCAGCCAAAAGTGCTCTACGTCACTGTGCGGCTGCATAGTGAATCAGCGTGATTCTGTCTATGTGCCCATTGGGCGGCTTTTGAATCGCGTTTACGCTGAATCCAGACCTTTTCGCATATCAAGGATGGAATTCAACGATGAAACGCATCGCGCTGCTGAGGGAACGGGCAACCACCGCCGGGTCCGCGGGATCCACGGGCTCGCATTGCCCGGCATCCGGTCAGTGGAGCCCCGAAAGTGAACCCCACGTGGTGCACACGTTCTTCGAAGGCCACGTCTTCCCGGCCCATAACGGTGCGGCAACGGTCTGGCACCGCCATTACCTGGTAGCCGAGTCCCGATGAGTCCCGAAACCTTGGGCGCGTGGGGACCAAGCCACTTCACGACGTCGGCGCAACGGCCCGCCGGAGCGGCACTTCGCTTGCCGCCGTCGAAATGGTCGGAGCTCAGCCGCGGCGAAACCGTCTGGATCCACGAGGACAAATGGGGCTTCGACGCCGGCCTTGTGGACGAAGTTTCGTCGGACCACGAATTCCTGTGGATCGAATTTGCCGGCCGTGGCCGGCGACTCCTCTGTGGCGGTGACCCCGTCCAAGTCTGGACCCGCGGGTGAGTCCAGCCTCGCAACTGATGGCCGCGGATTTCCTTGACCTCGAACCAGTCGAGGTTCCGGAGGGTCTGGCTCGCGGCCGCAATCCCGTTCCTGATGGCGGCGTCGACGCCCTCGGACGAAGTTCCAACAATTTCGGAAACGCTATATGTGTGGTCAGCCATTCTTGCTCCTCATGATCGTCCTTGATGCCTGAACTGCTGGCCTGGCAGGCCGTGAAAGCAGACTAGCCGACGCAGGGCCGGCGGACTAGGGGTCTGGTCCCCTCCGACCCTCGCTCACATATACGGCCCTTTCGGCGGACGCTCGCTCACCTGTACCGCCCTTTCGCCCGACGCTCGCTCACCTATGACGCCAAACGGCGGAACGCTCGCTCACTGATGTGGCCAGGATCATCGGCAGCAAAACTGTGGGTGAGATGGCAGTGGCAGCAGCGTGCAACGCCTCCTCATTTCCCCCGTACCCCCAGAGCGCGAAAAAGGTGGAAATTCCATGCTCAGCGGCTCCCGCGACGTCATAACTTCTGTCGCCGACCATTGCCGGGTTGGAGATATCGATGCCCAGGGAGGCAAGGCGGAGCAGCGCTTCACCGATGACTTCCGCCTTGGTCGCCCGTCTTTCAACGTCCGATGCCCCGCATATGGTGATGAAGTTGCTTTCGATTCCAAAGCGTCGTGCGAGTCGTAGTGCTTGATCTTCCACTTTGGACGTGGCAACAGCCATGGGGATACCGGCTGAGCGTAGTTGCTCCAGCAGTTCTATGACTCCTTCGTAGAGGCTCGATTGCTCAGCGCCGTGATCCGCGTATGCCTTGCGATAGTGTTGGAGGGCTCTCTGGGCTGTCGCTTCGTCAATCCCGGAGACTGCCCTGAACGATTCGACCATCGGTGGCCCGACAAACCTGAGTAGTTCGTCCGGCCTCGGGACCGGCGCTCCCACGGATTCCAAAGCCCGGGCAGCACTTGAGGTAACACCTGGGGCAGAGTCGATAAGTGTTCCGTCCATGTCGAACAGGACGCAGGTGATGGCGCCGAACGTTGGATGGCTGTGATGCGGAAGTATCATCTTTTCTGGAGCTTTCGGTTGTGGATCGGGTTCTGCTTGGGTTGTGCACAGGGATTTACTTTTTGAAGGGTGGGCATGGACCGCGTGAGTCTCGATCACATAGACCAGAGGATCCTTGCGGAGCTCACCAAGAACGCACGCATTAGTCATGCCGAACTGGCGAGCAAAGTCCTGCTTTCAAGGAATGCTGTGCGCCAGCGCGTCGACCGGATGGAACGGCAAGGATACATCCAGGGATATACGCTGGTTGCTGGCCTACCCGGGCAAGGGTCCGTCTCGGCTTTCCTTATGGTCTACCGGAAGGACCGGGTGCGTGGTTCGGATGTCATCGCTGTTTTGCGGTCCATTCCGGAAGTGGTTTTGTGCGACGTCGTCAGCGGGGACTTTGATCTTCTCGTGAGGCTTGAAGCCCGGTCCTTGGAGAGAATCCAAGAGATCTGGGAGCAGATCGCCGCACTTCCGGGCGTCACGGATACCGTGACGGCCATGACGCTTTCCAGTCTCATCCGGCGTGGCGCAGTGCCGACCGCGTGAGGAGTTGGCGATCAGACCGCTGATATGCGGGTACCCCTGACCGGAAGCGCAGCTGATTCAAGCATCGATTGAGCGGTGGCACGGTCCAGGAGGTTCTTGCCGGTAACGACGTCGAGAACGGGTGATCCGTCCCGCAGGGCTTCCTTGGCGACCGCCGCCGCGGCCGCGTAGCCGATGGCCGGAACCAGTGCCGTTGCAAGGCCCACCGAAGCTGCCGTCTGGCGGGCGAGGCGGTCGGTGTTCGCTTCGATGCCTTCCATGCAGTGTGTGCGGAGAACGCGAGCTCCTTGTTTGAGCCATGAAACGGCTTGAAGCAGGACGTGAGCGATGACAGGTTCGAAGGCATTGAGTTGGAGTTGGCCATTGTCTGCAGCCATCGTTACCGCGGTGTCCGCTCCGGCAACCGCGAAAGCGATCTGATTCATGGTCTCGGGGATGACAGGGTTCACCTTTCCGGGCATGATGGACGACCCCGCTTGACGGGGAGGCAAGGTGATCTCGCCAAAGCCATTCTGCGGTCCGCTGGACAGCAATCGGAGGTCACTGCTGATCTTGGATAGCTTGATTGCGGTCCGTTTGAGCATGCCCGACACGTGCATGAAAACTCCGACGTCGGACGTCGCCTCAACCAGATCGTTGGCAGGAAGGACGTCGACGCCGGAAACTTCGGAGAGTGCCCGCAGCACCAGTTGCTGATAACCCGGTTCGGCGGTAATGCCGGTGCCGATGGCGGTGGCCCCCAAGCTGCATTCGCGCATCAGATCGGTGGACTCCAGGAGCCGGGAGCGATCTTCCTCCAACGTGGCGGCAAAGGCATTGAACTCCTGCCCCAGGGTCATCGGGACAGCATCCTGAAGCTGGGTCCTACCCATCTTCACGACATCGGCAAATTCGGCACCCTTGTTTCTGGCGGTTTCGGCAAGCTTGCCCAATTCCTGGTTGAGTTCCGCGATGGCGAAAATGAGGGCCAGCTTGATGGCGGTTGGATAAGCGTCATTGGTGGATTGGCAACGATTGACATGGTCGATGGGGTGCAGGTGCTGGTAGTCGCCGAGGCGCTGGCCTAGTTTTTCCAGCCCGAGGTTCGCGATCACTTCATTCGCGTTCATATTCGTGCTGGTGCCGGCCCCTCCTTGGATGACGTCAACGCAGAACTGTTCGAGGTGATGCCCTTCCTGGATTTCCCGGCACGATTCGCGGATTGCTGCCGCCTGCCGGGGCGAGAGCACCCCAAGTTCGCAGTTGGCCTGCGCCGCGGCGTTCTTGATCATTGCCAGGGAGCGTACCAAGTGCGGATGCCTGGAGATCGGAATGCCGCTGATGGTGAAGTTTTCCAATGCCCGGGCAGTGTGTGCTCCCCAGTAGGCGTTGGCGGGTACGGGAATGTTCCCGAGCGAATCGGTCTCGATGCGGCTGGTCACGGCTCTATATCCCACGGTTCTTGATGCAGACGACTTTGGGCTGGGTCATCTCTTCGTAAGCAAAATGGACACCTTCCCTGCCGAGGCTTCCGTATTTGGAACCCCCGAACGGCATGCCGTCGAACCGATAGTCCGAGGAATCATTGATCATGACTCCGCCTGCGTCGATCCGGCGCGCGGCGTCCATGGCGTTGCTCAGGGAGTCCGTGAAAATGCCGGCGTGAAGGCTGAATTCGATGGCATTTGCTACTTCAATGGCTTCTTCGAACGTATTGAAAGCATGCAGCATGACAACAGGCCCGAACACTTCTTCCCTCCACAGCCTGCTGTCCGCCGGGACCGCTTCCAGCACAGTCGGCTCAAGCACATTGCCTACCGTCACGTTGCCTGCGAGAAGTGCAGCGCCGTCATGGATGGACTCATCGAGCTTGGCTTTGAGTTCGTCTAACGCAGCGGGGCTGATCATCGGCCCGACGTCCGTCCGCTCATCCGACGGATCTCCGGATACCAATCGGGCTGTCGCTTCCAGGAAGCGCTGGCGGAAATCGGCGTACAACGGTGTGGCTACAAGGATTCGCTGCACCCCCACGCAGTTCTGGCCAGCGGCCCAGAACGCTCCGGAGACGCAAGATTCCACGGCGTCGTCAATGTCAGCATCGCTCAGGACGATGACAGGTGCGTTTCCGCCCAGGTCCATGGAAAGCTTCTTCAGGCCGGCGGCGCGGGCAATGCTTTCCCCAGTGGAGAACCCGCCGGTAAAGGACACCATTCTCACATCCCGGGACCGGATGATGGTTTCGGCTACCTCCCGATCCCCGTGAACAACAGTCAGGACTTCAGGCGAAAGCCCAGCATCCACGAGGGCGTCCGCGAGGAGTTGGGCCGACAGGGGAGTCAGGGCGGAGGGCTTGAGGACCACTGCGTTGCCTCCGGCAATGGCCGGACCGATCTTGTGCGCCACGAGATTGAGGGGGTCGTTGAAGGGCGTGATCGCTGCAATGATGCCAAGCGGTTCGCGCGAGTACCATCCGGTCCGGTCTTCCGAGCCCTCGTATGAGTCAAAGGGAATGACCTCTCCGGCGTTCCGGCGCGCTTCGGCCGCGGACAGGCGAAGGGTATTGACGGCTCGCAATACTTCCTTTCGGGCCTGGCGGATGGTCTTGCCTGACTCGGCAACAATGGTCCGGGCGAACTCTTCGCTTCGCCGTTCGATGTCGGTGGCAGCAGTGTCGAGGATTTTCCCCCGGGTGTTGCGGGACAGCGCCCGTGCTTTTCGCGCGCCGGCCCGGGCCACTTCGAGCACGGCGTCGGCGGCACAAGCGTCGGTCAGGGGGACCGTGCCGACGATCCTGCCATCGTAGGGGCTCGTCACTTCACGGAATCGTGGCAGCGCCATTTCCGTGGCGCAGAGTGTGGACTCAGACATGTGCGGCCGCCCCTGTCTTTGCTGAGTGGATGGCGATGATGTCTGAGAGCAAGGCGTAGGCGGTCTCCACGCGACCTGCTCCAGGTCCCGATACGGTAACCGGGCCAAGTAGATCGGTATCGAAGGAGACGGCGTTCGTAGCGCCCGAAACGCCGGCAAGTCCGTGGTCAAGGGGCACCGCGACCGGGGCTACACCTGCGGTGACGGTCCCGTCAGGATTCCGCCGTGCCGAACCGACGAGCTTCCAGCGGCGTCCGTTCCGGGATGCCGTTCGGACATCTTCCGCCGTGACCGTCGAGATCCCTTGCCGCCGGACGTCCTTGAGTTCGATGCCGGCGTCAAGCAGTTCGTTGGCGAGGATGAGGACCTTGAGCTGGACATCGTAGCCCTCGATGTCTGCTGCTGGGTTCGCCTCGGCGTAACCGAGTTCCTGTGCCTCGCTGACGGCAGCTTCGAAGTCCAGGCCGGCTTCCATCCGACCGAGCACGTAATTGCTGGTTCCGTTGAGAATGCCTTCGAAACCATTCAACCGGAGTCCTGAAAACATCTTCTTCGCCAAACGGATCACCGGCGTGCCACTCATGACGGCTCCTTCGTATTCGAAATAGACGCCATTTTGCGCGGCCAGGGAATTCAGTTCGGCCCCACGGAGGGCAACCGGTCCTTTGTTCGTGGTGCAGACGCTCTTGCCCGATTCGAGGGCCCACCGCACATGGGAGACCGCAGGTTCGCCGTCGTCGGGGTTTGTGAAGGTGGCTTCGCAGATGATGTCTGCTGTGCACGAGCGGATGACCGACTCATTGTTGGTGTCCGCGGATCCCCCGTGTTCGGCGAAGGTTTCGCTCCCGCCGCCAAGGCCCAGGGCCATGGAGAGGTCGATACCATCAGGCTGGACCAGGGATCCGAGGCGAAGGTCGGTGATTGCCACGACCCGGAGGCCAAAGCCCAGCCCGGAACGAAGTGCCTCATTGCGTGTTGCGATCAGTTCGGCCAGGGTCCTGTTGACGCCGCCAAAGCCGATCAGGGCAATGTCATAGGTGGTCATGCTGCTCCTTCAGTCAGTTACATCGGTCCTCCAATATTGACCGGATTCCATGTCAGCCAGGGCATGTGATTCCGGCCGAAGAATAGGGCGAATCGACCATCCGCATGGCGATTCGACATCAGCGCCCGCAAGTAACATGCGTGCAACATGTGCATGCCCAAATGTTTTTAATGACCAATTCGACTACGCTGTGTTATCTTCATCACCATCCCCTTGCGCAACTCCGGCAATCCGGATCACCCCTCGACCCCCGAGGTATCACGCGCATTCTTCGCACCGATTCGACCACCAACCTGACCACCGACCCCGGAGGCACCATGGAATCCTCATTACCCGTCGCGCTAGAACCACAGCTCTCATCCCCTCCGTCGTCTGAATCCGGGCTACGCCGGTCCATGGGGCCCAGGCACCTCGTCATGATCGCCATGGGCGGGGTGATCGGCTCCGGACTTTTCTTGAGTTCCGGCTACACGATCTCCCAGGCCGGACCGCTCGGCGCGGTCATCGCCTACCTGATTGGCTCCTTCGTGGTCTACCTGGTAATGGCATGCCTTGGCGAACTTGCCATCGCGTACCCAGTCTCGGGAGCCTTCCACATCTACGCATCGCGGTCGATCGGACCAGCCACGGGATTCACCACGGCGTGGCTCTACTGGCTTTGCTGGGCCGTGGCCATCGGCTCGGAATTCACAGCGGCCGGCCTCCTCATGCAGCGATGGTTTCCAAACATCGACGTGTGGGTCTGGTGTGTCATCTTTGCCGCCGTTCTTTTCGGCCTCAACGCCGTCTCTTCGCGGTTCTTCGGAGAGTCGGAGTTCTGGTTCGCGATCATCAAGGTCGGAGCCATCATCGTCCTGATCGTGCTCGGGGGTGCCGCACTATTTGGTTTCCACCCATTGAGCGAGACCGGCAACCATCCCTTCCTCCTCGAGAACTTCAACACCACCGGGGGTCTCTTCCCCAACGGATTCACTGGCGTTCTGGTCACCGCGCTTGCAGTGTTCTATGCCTTCTCCGGTTCCGAGCTCATCGGCGTAGCGGCAGGCGAAACCGCGGATCCTGCCAAGAGCATTCCGAAGGCCATGCGCAGTACCGTCGTCCGCTTGCTGATCTTCTTCGTCGGGGCCATCGCGGTCATCGCCGCCACCATCCCGTTTGATCAGGTCGGCCTGGACCAGAGCCCGTTCGTGACGGTCTTTTCCTCCATCGGCATCCCGTTTGCCGCCGACGCCATGAATTTCGTCATCATCACCGCGCTCCTTTCCGCCGGCAACAGCGGTCTCTTCTCGTGCGCCCGCATGCTGTACTCTCTCTCGGACGAAGGACATGCCCCTCGCGTGTTGCGAAAGCTGACCCGCCGCGGCATCCCTATGGTTGCGCTCTCCGTGAGCATGGTGGGTGGCCTGGCATCGCTCATCAGCAGCGTGGTTGCGCCCGAGACGGTGTACTTGGCCCTTGTGTCCGTCGCAGGGTTCGCCGTCGTCGGCGTGTGGATGTCCATCGCCGCATCGCATTTCTTCCACAGGCGGACTTTCGTCAAGAATGGCGGCGACGTCGCCGCCCTTCCCTATAAGGCCCCGCTGTTTCCCCTAGTTCCGATCCTGGCGTTCTCGCTCTGCTTTATTTCGTTGATCGGTATCGCGTTTGACCCGAACCAGGTAGCCGCCCTCTACTTCGGGGTCCCCTTCGTAGGAGCCTGCTACGCCTTGTTCTATCTCAAGTACGGACGCAAGGCGCGCACGGCCGCGCCGTCTTTGCTGGATCGCTGACCATCGTTCACCCAGCTCTCGGCCGGGGACTGCTGTCCCTGGCCGAGGGCTGTCCGACGGATCGTCAGCCATCCGAGGCTTCAGCTGGCCGGGATCATGACCCACTCCCCCAAAGATGACAACCGCCATATCGATAGCTATCCTGCCCGCACCAAAGTCGGGTATGGCCTCGCCCACACGCTGGACCGGGACTCAAAGTTGGCAGCGGTGACCGCAGGATACGGCGACGGCTACCGCCGCGCGCTGGCCCGTGGAGGCCATGTGCTCGTCCGTGGCCGGCGTGTCGCCATCGTCGACCTTGTTTCGATGAATTCCATGGTTGTTGACGCAACCGACATCGCTGACGCCTCTCCGGGCGACGAAGTTGTGCTGTTCGGAAAGCAAGGAGCCGAAGAAATCACCGTTGAGGAGATGGAGACGGCGAACTCGGCAATCCTCGCCGATCTCTACACCGCGTGGGCAAGAGGAAGCCGCGTTCCGGTCAACGGGGACGTGTGAGAATAGGGCCTGATGAAGCTCGGAAGGAGCATTGACAATGGATTCTTCCTCGGAAGCGTCGTCCATGGCACAAGGACTTCGTATTGTGCGCTTGGTCGCGGACCGGGAGAAGTGGGGCCGGCGGCTCCTCGGCGTCTCCCAGCTCGCCTCCGAGCTGGACATGGAGCAAAGCCGCGTATCCCGGCTGACCCAGGAATTGTGTGATCTGGGACTTCTCGAAAGGATCGAACGCGGTCCGTTCCGGACAGGCCCGCAATTTTTCGGCCTCGCGGCGTCGCTTAATACTGGCTGGGTTCGCCAATCAAGAACCGAGTTGGAGGCGCTGGTGGCCACGCTTGGCCTCCGATCCAGGGTTTCTGTCCGCGAGGGCTTCCGGGTAATTCTCCTGCGCGCATCTAGCAATGACGCGCTCCCTGGCAGCTTCGTCAAACCTGGAATGGTGACGCCGACATGGTGCACGGGATCAGGCCGGGCACTCTTGTGGGATCACGAGCAGGCCGCGATTCAGGATCTCCTCAAGGACGCCAACTTCATCGGTGTCGGCGGTCCGGGCGCGGCCCACTCGACCGAGGAGGTCTGCGAGCTGATGGACAGGGACCGGAACCGGGGCTTCATAGTGGCGGCCGAAGAATTCGAACATGGCGTCTACGAATTGGCCGTTCCTGTCCGTGACCCGGAAGGAGCGATTCTTGCTTCACTTAGTGTTCTGGGCAACCGGCCCCAGATCGAGCCCAGGGCCGGGAAAATCGCGAAGGTTCTCACGGAAGCCGCCGCGCGGCTCGGATCATGCGGTCGCAGTACTCGGGACAATACGGGAGGAAGGGGCCTTGCGAGCTAGGCCAGCGCCTGCGGCAGTCCCTGACCCATCGTCGATTCGAGCCACTTTCCCCACGACACGAGAGCCGAGGCGCAGAGTTCCCGCCGCGCTGCCAGCCGTGTCTTAGGACCCACGACCTGCAGGGCAGCCACCACTTCGCGTTTGAAATCCCGTACGGGAACGGCTAGGGAATACAAGCCTGGTTCTGCTTCCTCATCCACGATGGAATACCCCCGCCCCCTAGCCTCATGCAGCCGCGTCAGGAAGTCCTCGACATTGACCGGAGTATTGGGGCCGTGGCGAACAAATGCAGAGGACGCGAAAACGGTTCGGACCTCGGCGTCGGACGCCTCCCACAACAATGCCTGGCCGGCGTCGCTGCAGTAGGCCGGGTAAGGCCGGCCCAACCACGAACCGACCATGTTGCTGCTCGCCGGAATACGCTCACCGACCGTCACCGTGCTGTCACCGCTCAGCACTCCGAGAAAGCATCCTTCGTTCGTTTCGCCGGCAAGGCCCTCCAGGGCAGTGATCCCGTCCGTCTGCAGCCGTTGTTCGGTCAAAAGCTGGGCGTCGGTAAAGAGTGACCAGTTCAGGTTGTAGGACCGCCGCTCGGCGCGTTCCAGGAACCCTTCTTGTTCCGCGACTCGCAGGCTCCGCGAGACCTGGCTGCGATCCTTGCCTAAATCGGCTGCAATATCGGCGACCGTGCCGCCGGCGAGGCCTTCGGCGTTACGGGAGCCGACTGCAAGGACAGCCATGATTCCCCGTCCCATGCTGGATGTCTTAGGCATGGATCTGATTCTAGCCACCGGACGGGCGTGACTCAGTGGATAGCAAACACCCGGGCGGGAAAGCCGCTGCCCTCAAGGGGTTTTGGCCACGTCGCAACCAGGGCGGCACCCTTTTCCGGAAGACCATCCAGGTTCGCCAATAGCTCGATCTGCCAACGGTTCTGTCCCAGCACGTATGTCTCCAGGCTAAAGTCCTTGCGGGAAGTGGCCAGCCCCGGGTCCGTGTCTGTCTGTTCATGACCTACAGCCGCAATCGACCGTCGTTCAATCAGGAAGGTGAGGGCCTCCTGCGACCAGCCCGGACTGTGACTGATGCCTTCGTCGTCCCTGTTCGCCATGGCGTCGGCATCGGGCCAACGTCGGCTCCAGCCGGTCCGCAGTGCCACAAAGCTACCCGTCGGGACAGTGCCGTTTCGGGTTTCCCATGCGTGGATGTCCGCCACCGTGGGGGTGGCATCGGGATCAGCCTTGACCCGTTCTGAAATGTCCAGGATGACCAGCGGAAGGATCATGTCCCCTACCGGGATCTGATCCAAAGACCGGCCGCCGCGGATGAAATGTGAGGGGGGATCAACGTGTGTTCCCCATTGCCCGATGATCGAATAGCGGTGCGCGGTGAATCCGTCGCCATTCTCCAGATCGAACACGGCTTCCCTGATCTCGTCGGGGAAAGCGGGGAAGTGCGGTTGGCCTGGGTGGAATGCATGCGTCAAGTCGGCGAACGTCCTGCCCGCTATGAGGGGCTGGAGCCCGTCCCAAAAATCCGTCGTGGCGTTGTCGGTCATGATGCGACCCCGCTCTCGCGGGCCTCTGCCAGTGCGGTGGATGAGACGCTCACGACGCCGGATAGCTCTATGACAGGGACTTCCCAAGGGTGGATCTCCACAAGGTGACGCATGAACCGATCCACCCGCTCGTCGTCCAGGGCGGCGTCGAAGTACGTCGTGAAGACAAAGGTCGGCGAAATGGTCCGCTGGCCCACTTGCCCCAAGGTGGGGTTGGCGCCTTCAGCCACGGTGAATCCTTCGAATCCCACGCCGGACTCGAAAACGTGCCTGTAGTTTCCAAAGTCCCCCAACTCCGGGGAGTCCGCCAAGGCCTGAAGCAGTGCCGTAATGCCGTGGTCATTCCGGAACGCACCGGCCTCGCCCTCAGCGAGCCCAGCGAAAGTCTCGGACGCGATAGGCCAATGTACGCGCAGCTTGCGCACTGATTTCATTTCTATCTTCAAGGGGTCCTCTTCCCTGCGCTTGGCGCCGATTGCTTGACTGCCATGGTGGCATAATTGGCCTGATCATTACAAGCATTTTCAAATGCTCATAATGACCAATATAGTGAGAGGGTGGTCACGCTGGACCATCTCGTCCCCACATAGGCACGAATGAAGATCAACTGCTTGGAGCCCCGAACGATGCCCAGTAAGATCACGCTGTCCCGCATGCTCGACGCCGGCTCGAAGCTGACGCTGGACGGCGCACTCGCCACTGAGCTCGAGGCGCGGGGCTGCAATCTGGAGGACCCACTTTGGTCGGCCAAGGTGCTTCTGGAACAACCGCAGCTGATCAAGCAAGTGCACCGCGACTATTTCGATGCAGGAGCCACGGTAGCCATCACTGCGAGCTACCAGGCCACGCCGCGAGGCTTCAGACAGCGCGGCATCGGCGAAGCGGAAGCCTTGGGGCTGGTGGCATTGAGCGTACGCCTGGCCGACGACGCGAGGCGCGAATACTTGGCTGAAAACCCGGAAGCGGGACCCCTGCTGATTGCCGGATCAGTAGGCCCTTATGGCGCCTACCTCGCTGACGGTTCGGAATACCGCGGGGACTACACCCTCAGCCGGATCGAGTTCATGGAATTCCACAGGCCCCGGATCGCGGCGCTGGTGGAGGCGGGAGTGGACCTGCTGGCATGTGAGACGTTGCCTTCGGTTTCGGAGACGAAGGCACTGTTGGCACTCGTAGAAGAGTTCAACGTCGAAGCATGGTTCTCCTTCACGCTACGGGACGGGGAGCACATCAGCGACGGCACAACGCTGGCCAACGTCGCAAGGCTCTGTGCAACGCAGCCGCGCGTCGTCGCGATCGGCGTAAATTGCGTGCCTCTGGAACTGGTCTCTCCGTCGCTTCGAGCCCTCCGCAAAGTCACCTCAATCCCGTTGATCGCGTATCCGAATTCCGGCGAATGCTATGACGCTCTAACCAAGACCTGGACGCCCGGCCCGGCCGTGGGCGGTGCTGATGGCAAGCAACCTGCAAGCATTGCGGAAGGAACCGGCATCTGGCAAGAACTTGGCGCTCGGCTTATTGGAGGGTGCTGCAGGACGACACCGCAGGATATTGCTGGGATCGGTCGATATATGTGAGCGGGCGTTGGCTCACAACCGTTGATATGTGAGCGAGGGTCCGCCCGCGACCGTTCATATGTGAGCGAGGGTCCGCCCGCGACCGTTGATATGTGAGCGAGGGTCCTGGAAGTCGGGGGGCGGGGGAGCCGGGCCTGCCTAGGCCTCCAGGACGTATGTCCTGAGATCGTCGAGGGTCTGCTGCATGTGCGCGTCCATGGCCTCGCGGGCCCGGGGAGCGTCGCCGGCTTCGAGGGCTTTGAGGATGGCCCGGTGATGTCCGATCGCGTGCCGCTGGATATCGGGGATTTGCGAGGTCTGGGTGCGCCGGGTTTCCAGGACGCGGTGCAGGGGTTCGAAGAGCACAGCGACGAAGACGTTGCCGGAGGCGTGGAGGATGACATCGTGGAAGCCCAGGTCCGCCTCGACGAACGCGCTCACATCGTTGGAATCGTGGGCCTTCTGCATGGCGGACACGTGAACCTGCAGCTGGTCGATTTCTTCGGGAGAGACCCGTGAGGCGGCCAGTTCGCAGGCACCGGTCTCGAGCATGCGGCGCAGCTCGATGAGCTGGACGGCCGCTGCCGCGTCGTTCTTTCCTTCCGAAGCCGCACGCAGCACAGCTTCGAGGGAAGCCCAGCGGTTCAGTGGGTTGACGAAAGTCCCCCGGCCGCGCTCCACGCTCAGGATTCTCTGGGCCTCGAGGGTCTTCATGGCCTCGCGGACCGTCATGCGGCTGACTTCATGCTTGGCGCTCAGTTCGAGTTCGCCGGGAACCACTGTGCCCGGCGGAAATTCGCCCGCGACGATGCGGTCCAGCAGCTCGTCAGCGACGACGCCGACCAGCGACTTGCGTGCCATGGTGCTCCGTTCCTAGATGTCTGACATCTTACGCCGGCGGTTGCCGGCTTTCGTTCCAAAACGCGCCGAGCGCCACGGCGCAAGCATGCGGCTGCTCCCAATGGACGCTGTGCCCGGCGTCGGGTATTGCCACGAGCTTCCGCAGCGGGCTGGCCGCCACGAAGGCTTCCGCCTGGTCCAGCGAACGTAATCGGTCCCCGACGCCGGCAATCACCAGCGTCGGTGCGGTCACCTTTTCGGGGACATCGGCAGCCACTCCGGCCATCGCCGCGAGGCCGCTGGGGCCAAGGACCTCGAAAGGCAGCTCAAATCCTCGGCTCAGCGCGCGGTGGTCCTCGGGGGACAACACCCCGAACCAGGCCTTCATGCACTTGGCGCGCGTCGCGTCGTCAATGAGGCCTTGCCGCAGCTGGGATTCGAGCATCGATTTGAAGCCTTCGTTCGGCGGGGCCGGAACCATGCCGATCAAGGCCACGCTGGCCACGAGCCCCGGGTGCCGCGCGGCCAGGGTCAGCGCCACGCTTCCGCCCATCGAATGGCCCGCAATGTGGACCGGTGCCGCGTTCCTGGCAGCAACGGCAGCGACGGAATCGGCAGCTGATTCCAGAGTCCACTGGAAGCCCGGAGGCAACATGTCCCCGCGGTGATACCCAGGCAAATCGACGATCCAGACGGTTCGTCCGGCGTCGAGCAACTCGGTGGCGAGTGGCTCCCAATAGGCGGACGTCGACGCCCAGCCGTGCAGCAACAGAACGGGAGGTTGGGACGGAAAGTCCGCCTTAACGGCGGCCGCCGGGAGGCGCATGTCCACGTGTAATGCCGCGACGGCGGGAGGCTCTTGAAGCATGCGCCAAGCATAGTGACGACTGACACTTGCACGGCCGAAAGCGGGTGTGTCACACTAGCATTCAAATATTAGATGTCTGACATCTTACATTTACCTTCAAAACCACGATGGAGTGCACAGTGACCCTTGAAGCCGATGTCCTGGCTGCCTTCCCGGCTGAAGTCCAGATCCCCGCTCAGCTGGTTGCCGACGCCGTAGCAGCGTCTTCCGCAACCTCGCCCCGCATCCTGGTAGTCCTCGACGACGACCCCACCGGCACCCAGTCGGTCGCCAACCTGCCGGTCCTCACCCGCTGGGAGGTCGCCGATTTCACGTGGGCGTTCGCCCACATCGCGGAAAGCCATTCTCAGCCTGCCGTCTACGTGCTGACCAACACGCGCAGCCTGGACCCGGTTGAGGCCGCTGCCCGCAACGAGGAAATCGTGCGGAACGCGCTCGCCGCCGCCGGCTCCCAGCTGCGCTTGGGATTCGTCAGCCGCTCCGACTCCACCCTCCGTGGCCACTACCCGCTGGAACCGGACGTCATTGCCGCCACTGTCGCGGACGTGACCGGCGAGGCGACCAACGGCGTCGTGATCGTCCCGGCGTTTCCCGACGCCGGGCGGGTCACCGTTGGCGGCGTGCACTACATGCGTGGCACCGGGCACGACGCCGGCAAGCTCACCCCGGTTGCCGAGACCGAGTTCGCCAAGGATGCGAGCTTCGGCTTCGCCAACTCGGAGATGGCCAGGTATGTGGAGGAGAAGTCGCAGGGCCGGTTCCAGGCCGGCGATGTGATCGTCCTGGACCTGAACATCATCCGTGCAGGGGCCTCAGCCCAGGACCCTGCCATTTCCGCCAAGGCCATTGCAGACGCGATCGAACCCGCCACGAACTCCACGCCGATCGTCGCGGACATCGTCACCGAGAATGACTTCCGGGCACTGGCCCTCGGGCTTGAAGAAGCCGAACGCCGCGGCAAGAAGCTGCTCTACCGTGTGGGTCCGCCCTTCGTCCGCGGCCGCATCGGCCAGGAAATCCGTGAGGCGCTCAGCGGCGAGGAAGCCTACGAAGGCAACACTCCCTCCACAGCCGGTGGCCTCATCGTTGTTGGTTCGCACGTCGGCGTCACCACGCGCCAGCTCAATGCCCTGACGGCCCAGCATGGCGCCGCCCGGATCATCGAGATCGACGTCGAGAAACTGCTCGCTAGCGGCGCGGAGGCCTACTTGGACGAGACGGTCGCCGCCGTCGTCATTGCCCTCCGCAATGGAGACGTCATCGTCCACACGAGCCGCCTGCTCATCAAGACGGACGACGCCGCGGCGAGCCTGAAGATTGCCCGCACCGTCTCTGCCGCCGTCGTCGCGATCGTGAACCGGACGCTCAAGACCTTCCCGCCGCGCTTCGTCATCGCAAAGGGCGGCATCACGTCCTCGGACGTGGCCGCGCACGGCCTGGAAATCCGCCACGCGATAGTCCGCGGCCCCATGTTGCCCGGCATCGTCTCGCTGTGGGAGCCGGTGGACGGGCCCGCGAAGGGCATCCCGTACATCGTCTTCGCCGGCAACGTGGGCGACGACGAATCCCTGACTCAAGTCACGCGCAAGCTCAGCAACACCTTCTAGCCGACCCTCTTCCTAACGCAACCCCCGCATTCAATGGAGAACACCATGACCAGCAATTACACCGTCGCCGTCCTCGGCCTGGGCGCCATGGGCCTGCCGATGGCTACCCGCCTGGCGACCCAGCTCACCGTCCACGGCTTCGATATCGCCGAGCCGCGCCTGAAGCTCGCCGCCGACGCCGGGATCCGCACCTTCGCCTCGGCGCGCGAAGCCTCGGAAGGCGCCGACGCCCTGCTCCTTGCCGTGCGCAACGGCGAACAGCTCGACGCCGTCCTCTTCGGCGAGAACGGCGTTGCCTCGGTACTGAAGCCGGGCGCCGTCGTGATCCTCGGTAGCACAGTCGGTACCGAGGCTATTCCGGCCACCGTGGCCCGCCTGGCCGAATACGGCGTCGAACTCGTTGACGCGCCGCTCTCCGGCGGCCCGAAGCGTGCCGGCGAAGGCGACCTCCTGATCGTGGTTGGCGCAACCCCGGCCGCCCAGGAAAAGGCCCGCCCCGCCCTGGAACTGTTGGCCTCCACGCTCACCGTTGTTGGCGACAAGCCCGGCGACGGCCAGGCCCTCAAGACCGTCAATCAGCTCTTGTGCGGCGTGCACATCGCCGCTGCAGCCGAAGCCATGGCACTCGCGGACGCCCTCGGACTCGACCAGGCGAAGACCCTCGCGGCCTTGGAAGCAGGTGCCGCTGGCTCCTTCATGCTGTCCAACCGCGGCCCACGCATCCTCGAGGCATACACCGAGGATGGCGCCGAGGTCCTCAGCCGTCTGGACATCTTCGTGAAGGACATGGGCATCGTCGGCAAGGCGACGCGTGCCGCCGGCCTCGCCGCCCCGGTCGCCGCCGCTGCCGAACAGCTCTACCTCCTCGGCCAGGCCCAGGGCCTCGCCGCCGCCGACGACTCCGCAGTCATCAAAGTCGTCGCGCCCACCAGGCGCACTGTCTAGCAAAGCACCCCAAAGAAACGTGCGACGACGGCGGTCCCCCCTCCCCCCCCCCCCCCCCCCCCTCTCGCCGGCCTCGAGTCCAGGCCGGCTCTGTCAAAGGAGACACCCCTGATGATTCCCCTCATCAATTCCTTGGCGGTCCGGGCAGCTGATGCCCCCGCCATCAAACCGTCCGTAGCCCTTGGGACCCCGCTGCTGCTGACCATTGCAGTTGCGGGCGTCGCGCTGCTGTTGCTCATGATCATCCGCTTCAAGATCCAGGCCTTCGTGGCATTGCTGGCCGTGAGCATCCTGGTGGCCGTTGCCGCGCAGATCCCCTTGGCGGACGTATTCACCGTCGTGGCCAACGGCGTGGGCGGAACCATGGGCAAAGTCGCATTGCTGATTGCCCTCGGCGCCGTGTTGGGCCGCATGATCGAGGTGTCCGGCGGCGTGCAATCGCTGGCCAACCACTTCACCGAGAAGCTCGGTGCCAAGCGCGTCGCCGTGGCACTGACCGCCGTCGGCTTCCTCGTTGCCATTCCGGTGTTCTTCGAAGTAGGCATCATCGTCCTGGTGCCGATCGTCTACGCCTTCGCGAAGATCGCCAAGCTGCACCCCATCAAGTTCGGCCTTCCCATGGCCGGCATCATACTCTCGATCCACGTCGCCGTTCCTCCCCACCCGGGCATCGTTGCCGGGGCAGGCGTCATGGGTGCCGACATCGGACTCATCGCGATGATTTCGCTCATCATCTGCGTGCCGCTCGGTTTCCTGTCCTACTGGGTTGCCAGCATCATGAACCGCAAGGACTACGAACTGCTCCCGGGCGTCCGCGACCAGATCGAAGAATTCGGCTCCGATTCCTTGGTGCGCGTCGGCCACGACGGTCCCGGTGCCAGCGCAGTCGCTCCGCCGCGTCCGGGCCTGATCATGTTCCTCATCGCCGCCCCGATCGTCCAGATCCTGCTCGGCACAGCCGGTACCCTCCTGATCAACAAGAAGGACTACTGGTACGGCGTCGCGTCTTTCGTGGGCAACCCGTTCTTCGCCCTGCTGGTGGCCGTTGCGCTCGCGTTCTTCCTGCTGGCGGTCCGCCGCCAGTGGTCACTCAAGGAAACCGGCGAAATCTTCGAAGGCGCGCTGCCTCCCATCGCCTCGATCCTCATGGTGGTTGCTGCCGGCGGCGTGTTCGGCGGCGTCCTGCAGGTCTCCGGCATCGGCGCGGCCTTGTCCCAGACGCTGGACTCCCTGGGCGTGCCGATCATCCTCCTCGGCTTCATCATTTCCCTGGCACTGCGTGCCGCACAGGGATCGGCCACGGTCGCCATCGTCACCACCACCGGCCTCCTCTCGGCTGCCGTCGCCCAAGGCGGCTACACCCCCGCGCAGATCGCCGTCATCGTGATCGCGATCGGCTTCGGCGGACTGGGCCTGTCCCACGTGACCGACGCCGGTTTCTGGGTGGTGGTGCGCTACTACGGCCTCACGGTGTCCGACGGCCTCAAGACCTGGACCGTGCTCACCACCATCCTGGGCGTCGCGGGCTTCCTGCTCAGCTATGTCGCCTGGATCCTGGTGGGAGGCCTGGCCCACTGATGCGTGTACGCCTTGACGACCTTGTAGGCTCCGCGCTGGAGCGAGGAGCCGCGGTTCCGGCCTTCACCTGCTACGACTTCACCACCGCCCTCGCGGTGGTGGCCGCAGCAGAGGAGTCCGGCCGCGGAATCATTCTGCTGGTTGCTCCGAAGACCGCGGCCACCCCGTCCGGCTTGCGGCTCATTGGGGCATTGCGCGCCTTGGCCGACGACGCCCGCGTGCCGGTCTCGGTGCAGCTGGACCACGCCTCGGACCTCGAGGTCATCCGTGATTCGGTGGCAGCCGGTGCCGACGCCGTCCTGGCCGACGGTTCGTCCCTCCCATTCGAGGAAAACATCGCTTTGGTCCGCTCCGTACATGAGGTCGTGCTAGACGCCGGTGCTTCGGACATCGTCATCGAAGCGGAACTTGGCGGGCTGGCGGGCGACGAGGACAAGGCCTTCGGTGCTGACGTTCACGCTCATCCGGCCAGTGTCCATCCGGCGGGCCTGACCGACCCGGGCCAGGTACTGGAATTCGTATACCGCACTGGTGCCCAGCTCCTGGCCGTTGCCGTGGGGAATGCGCATGGCCGTTACGCCGGCGAGCCCAGGCTGCACTGGGATGTGCTGGAGGACATTGCATCGCGCACTGAGCTTCCGCTCGTGCTCCACGGCGCGTCGGGCATTCCCGCGGCAGACCTGGTCAAGGCCACGTCAATGCGCGTGGGCAAGGTGAACTTCAATACGGAGCTCCGCACCGGCATCCTCGCCACGCTCGAAGCCGAGACAACCCCGCACCGGGCCGACGGCGAGAACCTCCAGGGCCTGCTGGGGCGCTGGAGTTCCTCGGCAGGGGCCTTCGCCGGAGCAACACTGGACATGCTGAGTCGCTAGGCGCGGCTCGCGGGGCGGCCACGCCGCCGCGCCTCCGCGCAACGCAGGGAGGCTAGGATCAGCACATGATCGTAGCCTCCCTGATTTTTGCCCTCCTTGCCGGCTTGCTGCACGTCTACATCTTCAGCATGGAGTCCATCACCTGGACCCGTCCGGCCACGTGGAAGCGCTTTAGCGTCGCTTCCCAGTCCGAGGCGGAAACCACCAAGGGCCTCGCCTACAACCAGGGTTTCTACAACCTCTTCCTTGCCATCGGGGCGATCGCCGGGATCGTCATCGTCGCTCTTGGTCATCCGCAGGTCGGCTGGACCCTCGTCTTCAGCTCGTGCGGCTCCATGCTGCTGGCGGCAATCGTGCTCGCCTTGAGCGGCAAGAAGTACCTCCGCCCCGCGGTTCTTCAGGGCACGACTCCGCTGCTCGCCGTCGTGCTCGGCATCCTGGCCGTGGCGCTCGGCTAAAGATATGAGCGAGCGTTGGCGAAAATGGCGTGAGACGTGAGCGAGCGTTGGCGAAAATGGCGTGAGACGTGAGCGAGCGTCCTACGAGGCAAACGCTCGCTCACATGTGTGCCCTCCAGGCCAGTCGCACGCTCACTTATGCAGGCTTTTGGCGTGACGCTAGCTCACCCGTCAAAACCCTGAACCCCAATTCAGGGTTGAATCCGTGGATCTCCCGCGTGTCCAGTGCCGACATGAAAGCCAGGATCTCCTCCGTGATCACTTGCCCGGGAACCAAGACAGGGAATCCGGGCGGATAGGGGGTGACGAAGGAGGCAGACACCATTTCCTCTCCCGCGGCGACCCTTCGCATAAGTTCGGCCGCACTGAAGTATTCGCAGGATCCGGCTTTGTAGCTCTCGAAGTAGGCGTCCCGCATGTTGCCGTCCGGCGTCTGCGCATCTATCCGGAATCGTTCGGCGAAGCGGCTGAAGTCCGGCAACGGTGGCGGTGTGCTGGTCAGCGCAGCGACACGGGCAAGGCGCGCTCGCTGACCCAGACCGCTCAGGCCGGATTGCTCATCTTCAAAGGTTTCGGCCAGCTTGACCAGGACCTCAACGAGGTAGGCGACGGCACTCCGCGAGGTGCCGATGTTGGTCATGAAGAGAACGCTGTTCCTCGACGTCTTGTTGACCTGGATCCCGTACTTGTCCATCAGGAAGTCGTGCTTGAAGGTATCGCCGTCCACGCCGGTGAGGCCGATATGCAGGGTCAAACGGCTCGGATCAACAACGAATTCGTCGCGCTCCCAGGCTTCCGACATGGCCGCGAGCCCGTCGCGAAGCGGCATTTGCCGGCTCGTTTCGCGGTACTGAGGCGGTATGAGGTCCTTGGTGCCGAGGACGCGGAAGTACTTCTTCAACAAGGGATGCCTCGCCACGGCCTGGGCGATGCTGACCGCGAGATCTGCCTGCCGTTGCACCAGTTCGTATCCTTCGAACTCGACCTGCCGCCGTCCCATGTCCAAGGACGCCAGGATCTGGTAGTTGGGGGACGTGGAGGTGTGCGTCATGTACGCCTCCCGGAAGCTCTCCTCGTTCAACTGGCCGAAGTCCTGGTCATGGATATGGATCATGGACCCCTGCCGGAGCGACGTCAGGGTCTTGTGCGTCGACTGCGTTGAGTAGACCCTCACGCGGGCCTTCGCCGGATCGGGCAGCAGTCGTGTCTTCAGGAGCAGCTCATCGCTGACGTGCCCGACGCCGGAACCCGGCCCGCCGTCGTCGGGCTCGCCGCCGCCGTCGTAACCGCCGGCCGCCCCACCGCCCAGCGCGCGAAGCTGTTCGGCGTGCCGCCGGGCGTAGGCCGGATCCGCGAACTTTGCCTCGAGGGACCGGGCCGAAGCCATGGCCGTACGGCGGCGGTAGATGTGGTGGAAGCCCGCGAAGGCGAACCAGGCCTCGTCCCACAGGAACACCAGGTCCGGCTTGATGGCGAGGCACTCCTCCATCACTCGTTCGACGTCGTACACGATGCCGTCGAACGTGCAGTTGGTGAGGGCGAGCATCTTGACCTCGTGGAGCCGGCCTGCCCGGCGGTAATCCAGGAGCATCCGCTTGATGCTTTCCAAAGGAACGGCGCCGTAGAAGGAGAAATCGTCCAGAGGGTAGGCGTCCAAATACGAGACCTGCGCGCCGGCCAGCATGAGGGCGTAGTGGTGCGACTTGTGGCAGTTTCGGTCCACCAGAACCACGTCGCCGGGAGCCAGGATCGATTGGTGCACGATCTTGTTGGCTGTCGACGTTCCATTGGTGACAAAGAGCGATTTCTGGGCACCGAATGCCCGGGCCGCCAGCTTCTGGGCCTGCTTGAGGGAGCCGTGCGGATCCAGGAGCGAATCGAGCCCGCCGGACGTGGCCGAGGTTTCCGCGAGGAGGAGGTTCAGGCCATAGAACTCACCCAGATCGTTGATCCACTTGGAATGGATGACCGATCCGCCCCGGGACACCGGCAGGGCATGGAAAACGCCGGCAGGTTTGCGGCTGTATTGCTGGACCGCGTGGAAGAACGGTGCCTCATATCGTTCCGCGATGCCGGCCAGCAAGGACAAATGGAGCTCCAGCCCATCCTGGCGGCGGAAGATCCGGCGGAATTGGCGGGTCAAGGAACCGGCGAGTTCTTCGATCCCCACGCCCGCCACCAGGTAGAGATCAAGCTCGGGCCGGAGTTGTCCCAACTTCTCCGCCAAGCTCAGGATGCGGTCCAAGGGACGCTGGGGGAGCGGCTTCCCCAGGAACCTGTCCAGGAAGCTGCGCACATCCCGGCTCAAGCGCTGCCTGCTGTTGGGGACGAAGCCCGGCCGCAGTACGCACGCCTGGATGTCGGGGTTGAGCAGGACAGCGACGATGGCGTCCTCGAAGCTCGGCACGAACACGAGCTCGTAGTTGAAGGCGTCGGCAGGGCGGCGCTGGCTATGCAGTTCCGTTTGAAGTGCTTCACGGTCGGCGCTGGAGACGTCATCGATCACGAGGACCTCGAACCGCTTGCGTGATTCGGCGGGTTCTTCAGCCCGGTCTGTTTCGCGTTCCGGGTCCTGTGCGGGTTCCTGGGCGTGGTGGTTGTGGCCGGCAACGCGTCGCGCGACCGGTTCGATGAGGTTCAGCGCCTCAAGGTATTCTCCAGCCTCCAGGATTCGCCGCAATTCCGTGACATATTGCTGTCCCGGAGACGCCCAATACATTTCGAGGGATTCCAGCAGCGGCAACAACCTTCGGACGTCCCTTGGCAGTTCCCGCGGCGGCCGGCCGGCGCCCGTGAGAGACCGGGCGGCGGCCAGCTGTTTGACGGCGTAGCCAAGGAACTCCCAAGCGTCGGCGCGCACCCGCCACGCGCTGCTGGGGACCTCGCCGCCGGACCCGGAATCGTCGTCGGCGTTTGGCCTCGTCGCCGAACCGGGGCCAAGCGCTTGACCGCTGGCAAGGCCGGCTGGAGCGAAGGGAAATGGGGCTGACTGCACTGTCGCGAAATCGGCGCGTGCCACGATGACTCCTTTGTCATGGATTGATAGCACTCTCTACTAAACGCCGCGCGCCGTCGCGGTGTACGGCAAATGTTCGGGTTGCCGTCTGGGTTTCCAGATGGGAGCCGCACTTCCCGTCATACGTGAGCGAGCGTTGGGGGATTTGCCGTCATACGTGAGCGAGCGTCGGGGGATTTGGCGTCATACGTGAGCGAGGGTTGGGCGGCTAGCCTTCGCGCCACAGGGGCAACGGGACCACGCTGCGGCTGCGTCCGGACTCGTCCAACACGTGCCCGAGGCGTTTGTAGTTGCGGACCACGGCTTGCCGGGAGATGACGGCGCTTCCTGGCGCTCGCTCCGCCAGTTCGCGCTCGTGGCTTTGGACTTCGAGGTAGTCGCGCACCCACAGCGTCACGAGCAGATTCTGAGCGCCCAGAACCTGGGCGCTGAGCCTGCAATTCGGGAGGGCCGCGAAATAGCGCCCGACGGCGTCAACGTGGTGGGCGGGCACGTTGAGGATCAGGCTCACTTCCCTTAGTCCTTGTTGGGCTGAAGCGGACGTATCGCACCTCAGCGTCATGTAGCCGGACGCGAGGAAGCGCTCCACCCGCCGTCGTGCCGTTTGCGGAGCGACGCCGCAGGCGGCGCCCAGTTCCGCCCAACTGGCCCGCCCGTCCCGTGCTAGTTCCTCCAAGAGGGATGCGTCGAGCCGGTCGGGAGCGTAGGCGGTCGGGGCGGGCAGGGGTTCCGCCGACATGAGCCGGGCCCGCGCCGGTTCGAGGGTGCCGCTGCGCCAGTCGGAGGCCTGCCGGTACAGCTTGGTGACGAAAACGACCTCCCGGTGGGTCACTCCGGGGAGGCCTGCAAAAGAGCCGGTGACGATCTCCATGAGCTCTTCGTGGCTTGAGGCGAAGCAGTCGATGAAGAGATCGTGCGAGCCGGACACCAGCGAAACGGTGCCGAAGGCCGGCTCCGCGCACAGCTTGTGGACCAGGGCTTCGTTCTCGCTTGGCAGCGACGAAAGGCTGATGAACGCAGACCACCCCGCGCTCAGGTAGCGCGGACCCGGGGCCGGGGTGATCCATGCCAGTCCCTGCTCCGCAAGAGAGTTCCAGCGGCGCGCGACGGTTGGCCCGGACAAGCCCAGGACATCCCCCACGCGGCTCCAGTCGGCACGGGGATTGATCTGAAGGGCATTGACGATTTCAAGGTCAGTTTCGGAGATCATGGCTGATTCCTTCAAAATTCGCGGTTCTCAGATGATTTCAAACAAATTCCTAGCCAGTGTAGACGGCGGACCTAACGTTGTGACTCGCATCACCCGCTCGCATCCGAAGACCCAGGCAACGAAGCCCCCCAACACTCAAGGAAGCACATGGCAAGCAAGACAGCACCTCCGGCGACTGCGGCCGTCGCCCGCCGGACGATCACCGGCATGATCGTGGCGATGGCCCTGATCGAATCCCTCAGCGGAGTCACCCAGGGATACCTGAACCCCATCCTCCCCGCCTTGGGGCCGGCCTTTTCGATCGACGACCCCACCATCAACGGTATTTTCCTCATCTCGAACGTGAGTTTCGCGGTGCTCACGCCGATCATCTCGCGGCTCGGCGACAGCTACGGCTATAGGCTCGTCCTCCGCTGGTCGACGGCTGTAGTCGCGGCCGGCGTCGTCATGATGGCGATGTGGCCGTCGCTGTGGACGGTGACGATCGGCGTCGTCATGCTCACGTGCGTGGTTGGTTTCATCCCTCTGATGATGGGCATCCTGCGCGTGAGCAGCCCGGCGCAGACCCGCACCGGGGTCAGCGTGATGATCGGCATGCTCATGATCATGGTCGGCGCAGGCGGCCTGCTTGCCGGGATCATCGGCGTCGACGATCCCACCCTCGGTTTCTGGGTTGCGGTGCCGTTCGCGGTTGCCGGGCTGCTTTGCTCCTTCGTCCTGCCCGACGCCGGAACCCCCACGGGCGAGGGACTCGCCCTGGTGCCGCTCATGGCATGTTCCCTGGGACTCATCGGCTTCGTGGTGGCGCTTTCGATGGGCCCGGACTGGGGCTGGTTGGATGCCAAGACCCTGGGATCCGGAATCATCGGACTCGCGCTGTTGGCTTATTGGGTGGTCCTGGACGCTCGACGCGTCAACGGGAAGCGCTTCATGGACCTGCGGATGCTTGCCATCCCGCGGATCCGGACGGTCTCGCTGGCCACCTTCTTCTTCGGCTTTGCCTCCATCAGCTACTTCGGCACCAACGGGATCTTCCTGTACTCAAACCCGGACAAGACCGGCTACGGCTTCGCGCTGAGCCCCCTCATCATCGCAATCGTCCTGGCTGCCGCATCGGTGCTCTCGCTGTTCTCCTCGCTTCTGACCTCAAAGGCGCTCAGTCTGTTTGGCGAACGGGCCACCCTGGTGTTCGCCGGTCTCCTCCTGGCGGGCGGCTTCCTGGTCATGGCGGCTGCGCACGGCTCCCTGGCCGGCTACTGCACCGGATTCGCCATGTTCAACTTGAGCCTTGGCATGTATCAGGCAGGAACCCGGGCACTGTCTGTTGAGGGCGTTCCGCTGGAGGAAACTTCGACGGCGGCCGGCCTCAACGAACTGGCGCTGTCCGTTGGCATCGCGGTGGGCTCCGCCGTCGTGAAGCTCATCTCCTCGTCTTCAGTCCAGTCCGGGCACATCAGCGAGGGCGGGCTCCTGTCGATCTGGATTGCCCTGGCCATCGCGGCCTTGGTCGCCGCGGCAGCTGCCGCCCGCTACCCGAAGCGCAAAGCCGCGGCGACAACTGCAGGGGTCGCCGTATGAAAGCCGCGGCTCTGAAAGCCGCCTCCCTCGAAACCGCAACGCCCGTCACGACCCGTTCGGCCGCCGTCGGGCGCTCCATCTCCGCAGCGCTGGAACGCTGGGAGCCGGAAATCCTCGGCCTGAGCCACGCGATCCACGCCGATCCCGAGCTCAGCGGGCAGGAGTTCCGGGCCGCCAAGCGGGTTAGCCGGCTGCTCCGGAGCGCGGGCTTCAGCTTTGACGATCCGCAGCCTGTGCTCCCGGCTTCTTTCAGCGCGAGGTTCGGGACGGGTGAGCTGGTGGTCGCGCTGTGCGTCGAATACGACGCCTTGCCGACCATCGGGCATGCCTGCGGACACAATGTGAACGCCGCCTGCGCCGTGGGGGCGGCACTCGCGCTCGCTTCCGTCGCCGACGACCTCGGGATCACAGTCAAGGTCCTCGGCACTCCGGCAGAAGAGACGAGCGGCGGCAAGGTCGATCTCATTGGCGAGGGCTTCTTCGAGGACGTGTCCCTGGCGATGATGGCCCACGCCGGCGCCGAGGACGTCGTCGGCGGCTCGTCCTTGGCCATGGGAATGTGGGACGTGCTTTACGAAGGGCGGCCTGCGCACGCCGCCGCCGCTCCGTCAGAGGGTGTCAATGCCCTCGACGCCCTCGTGATCGCACAGACGGCGATTGCCTTGGCCCGGCAGCAACTTCCGCCCGGCTCGGTTGTTTCGCTGATCGTGACCGAAGGCGGGAGCGCCGTCAACGTCATACCCGAGCGGGCACGGGCGAGCGTCGAAATGCGCTCACCCAGCATCAAGAATCTGCGTGTCATCGAGGAACGCGTGCGGCGCTGCCTGGAAGCGGGTGCACTTGCCAGCGGAAGCACGCTCAAGGTCACCCCCACGGGCAATGCCTACGCTGAACTCAGGCAGGACCGGTACCTTTCCGAGGCGTACCGGACAGCAATGTCCACCCGGGGGAGGGCTGTTGAGTTCAACGAAGATCCAGTAGCTTCCACAGATATGGGCAACGTCTCGCAACTGGTCCCGAGCATCCATCCGCTGCTCGGCTACGACGTCGGCGGGGCCGCCCACCACACCGCCGAGTTCGCTGCCCACGGCTCGTCGGCCTCCGCGGACCGGGCGGTCTTGGACGGCGCGTTCGGCCTGGCCTTGGCTGCCTGCGCGGCGGCCAGCGATCCGCGGCAACGGGAACGGCTGCTAACCCGCCGAACCAACTGAACTCCCCTGCAGCGACGCTCGCTCACTTATGATGCCAAAATCGGGATCCCTCGCTCAGATCATCTGAGCGACGGTCCCGGGGCTTTCAGTCATAGGTGAGCGAGCGTTGGGGATATTCGGGTCATAGGTGAGCGAGCGTCGGGGAGGGCGGGCCGCACCCACGAATTCACCCCGTCGCCCGCTCTGGTTCCCGCCGTCAAGCGGGCGGACAATGATCTCAGCAGTTCGCAAAGGAGCGCAATGGGATTCTCGAGGCAACAAAAGATGGCGCCGGGCATGGCCGCATTTGGCCGCCCTCGTGATCCCGTGATCGATCTCGCTCGGTTCTTCTGCCTCGTTCTGGTTGTGCTCTCGCATTGCATGATGGTCAGCCCGGTCCTGCACCCGGACGGCACCGTCACCACCGAAAACACACTCATGGAACAGCACTGGTTTGAACCTGTCCTGTGGGTGTTCCAGGTGATGCCGCTGTTCTTCGTCCTTGGCGGGATCACGGGACTGGAATCGTGGCGTCGCATGCGTGCGCGCGGAGGATCCGGCATCGACTACGCGCAACTGCGGCTCCTGCGCCTCATCCGTCCGGCAACTGCGCTGCTGGCGTCGATGTTCGTGGGGCTCTGGGCCGCGAGCCTGCTTGGCGTCGACCCGGAAGTGGTCCAGCTCATCGCGACCGGCGCGGGCATGCCCTTGTGGTTCCTGGCCGCCTACCTCGCCACCCAACTGAGCGTTCCCGTGCTGGCCCGGCTGCACGGACATTCCCCGTGGTTGACCCTCGGCGGGCTCGTTGCCGCCGTGATCACCCTGGACTCCTTGCGCGGGGCGTTCCCGATGCTCGCCTTCGTCAACATGCTCTTCGTGTGGTGCGCGGTCCAGCAATTCGGCTTCTTCATCGCTGACGGCATCTTCGCTGGACGCAGCCGGGGCTGGTTCGCGGGGTTGATCGTGGGCAGCAACCTGCTCTTGGGGTTCGTGACTGGAATCGGGGTCTACTCAGGAAACATGATCGTGGACCTGAACCCGCCCAACTTCTGCATGCTGCTTCTGGGTTTGTCCCAGGCTGCAACCCTCCAATTGCTCCGCCCCGCTCTTGCCTGGGCGGCCGGCGTGCGCTGGATCCGTTGGATGGTGGCCGTGGCGGGCCGGCGGTCCATGACGGTCTACTTGTGGCATTTGCCGCTGCTCGCAGCCATGTCCGGGCTGCTTCTGCTTACGGACTTCCCCAAGCCAGCGGCAGGTACGGCCGAATGGTGGTGGGCCCGCCCGCTGGTGCTGCTGGGCGTCCTCCTGCTCTTGATTCCGGTCCTGCTGCTGTGCGGAAGGCTTGAAGAGCGCCCGACGGCGGCCAGCCACGCGCGCGGCAGGACGCACGTCGCGGTGGTGACTGCCGGCGTCGTGGTCTTCATTCCGGTGGTGGACGCCGCGTTCAACGGACTTACGCTGACCCTTCTGGGTGGGGGAGCGGCGTGCTTCGCGCTGGGAGTGTTGCTCCTGGGACGGATACCCGCCGGACTCCCGTCCGCGGCCGTTCCCGATGCCCCTGCGGGGCCATTGCCAGAGCCCGGTTTACGTGCGAATCTCGACTCATGACTGAGTTCACGGATTCAACCGCAGAGTCGTTCAGCCCGGACGTGACAACGGTCAGGAACGACAAATTCCACCGCTACGAGCTTCTTGTCGATGGTGAAGTAGCCGTGATCTCGCAGTTTATGGACAAACCCGGCCACATCGATTTCCTCCACACTGAGACGCGCCCGCAGTTCAAGGGCCGCGGGCTGGCGAAGGTCCTGGCCCATTTTGCCTTGGACGACGTCGTCGCCTCCGGCAAGCGGATCATCCCGCATTGCCCATTCATCGCCGCCTATCTGCGCAGGCATGAGGGATACGAGCTCGACGTCGATTGGCCGCCGGAACCGCCGGTAGGGGAACCGGACAACGATTAGTCAGACGCGGTTTTGCCCAAGATCTATTGCTTGAGTTGAATAACGGCCCCCTACGTAAAATTCAAGTCACATCCAATTTCGGCTGTCACACTGTATTGCTATGGGGCAGGTTTCGGAAGACGGTTCGATTGGCGGGGACGAGTCGTTGGCTGCCGGGCACAGCGACCCTCAAATCATGGCCATGGTGCGTGACGGCGATGTTTCCGCTTTCGATGAACTGTTCCGGCGGCATGTGGCAGCGGCCCAGTTTGTTGCCCGCGCCCAGACGGACAATGTCAGTGACGCCGACGACGTCGTGGCCGAGGCGTTCGCTTCGATTTTCCAAGCCCTCACTGAGGGCAAGGGTCCGGACCAGTTCTTCCGCTCCTATCTTCTGACTGCCGTTCGGCGAATCGCCTACGACCGGAACCGGAAGGCCAGGCGCACCCAGATCGTGAGCGACGTCGACATCTTGGATACCGTTGCCGTCGACGCGGACACCGTCCTCAACGCCTTCGAGTCGAGCACCATGGCCAAGGCGTTCAAATCGCTTCCCGAACGCTGGCAGGCGGCCCTTTGGCACGTGGACATCGAAGGGCTGAAACCCGCCGCGGCCGCACCCTTCATCGGCTTGAGCCCCAATGGCGTCTCCTCGCTCGTGATTCGAGCACGCGAGGGGCTCAGGCAGGCCTACTTGCAGAACCACATCAAGGTGGCCAGCGACGATTCATGCGCCGCATTTTCAAGCCAGTTGGGAAAGTACGCCCGTGGCGGCCTGAAACGAGCGTCGTACGAAAAGGTCACGGCCCACTTGGAGGGGTGTCCGAAGTGCACGGCCGTACTGGTGGAACTCAACGATGTCCAGTCGGGCATGAGGGCGCTTGTCTTCCCCTTGGTGGTCGGGGTGGTCTTTACACCGGAAGTGAGCACCGGATTCCTTCCCGGAACCATAATGCTCGAATCGCTGCTTCCCGAGCCGTTCCTTCCTGAGCCGTTCCTTCCGGGAGGGGCCAAACCGGCCGCCGCGGGACTGCGCTCGGTGGGTGGATTCTGGAAGGTCGCAGTGGCCGCGCTGATCCTGGGGGGACTCGCGATTGCAGGTATCCTCATCTGGCTTGGACAGCCCGGTCCGGCGACAGTTGCTGAAGCCGATGTTCCGAGCAGCGCGCCTTCAGCCCCACAGTCCGTACCCGAACGGGGCCCGCAGGCGCCCCCTTCAAGCCCGGCGCCGACGTCGGACGTGCCCGCCACAGCGGTGCCGCAACCCCCGGCGCCCGCGCCAGTCGTGCCCGAAGAGGTTCCAGCTCCGCAGGAGACGGCCAGGGTGGTTGATTCCGGAATCGGCATCACGAACCCCGTTGCGCGGATGGGTTCGTTGACGATCCACAAGTATGAGAAGCCGGCGACGGCGACCGGCCTGCCCAACGACGGAACGGCACTGACCGCGGCCCAGCTGCAGGGACTGACCCCGATTGCTGGGGTGACGTTCACGGTGCAGAAGGTCAACAACATTGACCTGACGACGAATGCGGGCTGGGCTGCGGCGGCTGCGATGACGCCGGCTCGGGCGGCGGCTCGGGCGGCCCCGGGGTCGTCGGTCACGACCAGTGCGGCCGGAACGGCGACCCTGGGGAACCTTCCCTTGGGCTTGTACCTGGTGACGGAGACCGGCTACCCGGCCGGTGTGACTCCTTCGGCCCCGTTCCTGGTGACCCTTCCCATGACGGACCCTTCCGGCGGGGGCAGCTGGTTGTACGACGTGAACGTCTACCCGAAGAACGCGGTGTCTGCGGCCACGAAGAGCGTCAACGATGCGTCCGTAGTCAAGCTCGGCGATCCCGTGAAGTGGACCATCACCTCCGACATCCCCAACGTCAACCCGCTCGACGGGTACAGGATTGTCGACCACCTCGATGCGAAGCTAAGGTACAGCAACTCGACGGTGGCACTTTCGAACAACGCGGCGTTGCTGCTGAACAATGACTACACCGTCGTGTTGGACACGGCGTCCAACACTCTCACTGTTGACTTCAGCGCGAGCGGCCGGACGATTCTGGCAGCCAATCCCACCGCCAAGGTCCTGGTCACGGTGAACACCGCCGTGAACGCGGTCGGTGAGATCACGAACACCGCCCTCGTGTATCCCAACGCGGCCAGCTTCACCATCACCCCGGGCCAGCCCGGGGGTCCGATGGTCACGCCCCCGGTAGCGGTGACCAAGTGGGGCAACATCGTGCTGCACAAGAAGGATTCCCAAAGTTCGGCAGCCCTGGCGGGCGCCGTGTTCTCGGTGTATCCGAGCCGGGCCGATGCACTGGCCGGTACGAATGCGATCAACGTCGGAGGTGCCAGTTCCTGGACCACCGACGCCAGCGGCAACCTAGTGATCTCGGGTCTCCGCTATTCAAACAGGGCGAACGGTAAAGCGGTCGGCCCCGGCCAGCCCGGTTACGAGTCGTACTGGCTCGTGGAGACCAAGGCCCCTTCCGGGTACGCGCTGCTCGCCGAGCCGGTCGAGACCACGGTCTCCAGCGACGACCCCTCCGCTGTCACGGTGACGATCGGCAATGCCCGGCAGAACGCCGGATTCCAGCTGCCGCTCACCGGCGTAGGAACCTGGGCCCTGCCTGCGGGCGGGATCCTCGTGCTGGCGGGCACAGTCCTGTTTATGGTCACCGGCCGCCGAAGGCCCATCGAAGCGAAATAGGCGCCCGCGGTCCGCCCGGAACGTGACTGGCCGAGGTCACGCTCCGAAAATGCCTTCCGTTTTTCGCGTCACGAATTGCGAATTGCTCCCACTGTCTCAGTGGGTGGCCGTTTCACCCTGTTTCATTCAAAAAGTTGAATCTGTTTTCTGCGACACGAATCGCGGGAGGCGCGCACTTGAAGGCTAGAGATCTCCTGCGTGTCCGTTCCCGAAAGTGAAGCAAGAAAAGCCTATGAAGCAGTCCCTTCCAGCCAAGCTGATGGCAATTCTCCTCACAGCAACGATTGTCAGCCTTGGCTTGGGTAGCACCCTGCCTTCACCCGCGTATGCGACGACGCCGGGTACACCAGGGGTACCCCAGGCCGGCACGCCCATCTATACCGAGAGCTTCTCCAATCAGAACGCGACGTCGTCCGCGATCAGCATTCTTAACTACACCGGTGGGGCTGCTGCCGCCAACATGACATACACGGCGGACCCGCAGTACACACCTGCCGGGAATCAATGCAACGGGTGGATCCTCAACTCATTTACGCCGCAGCCGTCATCGTCAGCCGACGGCGGATGTTCGAACAATGCGCCGTTAGCGTGGCAGCAACTTCAACAGATCGCCGTGCAGCTCGGCTTGGCGCAAGGCCAGACCGCGGCACAGGCCGCCAGCAACCAGGTCCTTTCGGCGTTCACCAACTCCTCGACCGGCCAAATCGCTGCAGGCACCGAATTCAAAACGGCCAGCGCGAACGCGATTCCGGCCATTCCAGGGCATTACTACGCGGTCTCCGCCTATTTCGCCGCTGTGAACTGTCCTGCGGCCGGCGGCGCAAATCAGCCCAAGGAGACGTTCTCCCTCATCGTGAACGGCACCCCGATTGTGCTGAGCTCCGGACTGAACCCGTGCACCGATCCTACGAACTGGGCAACTCAGGTGACGAAGCTGCAGTCCGCCGCTTATCAAATACCGACTGGGTCTACAGCATCGCTCGGCTTGTCACTGTATAACGCGACAGCAACCGGTAGCGGCAACGATGTGGCGTTCGACCTACCTGAGATCGTCGATGTCACCCCGCAGCTGGACAAGTCGTTCTCGCCCGCACTCATTGCCCCCGGTCAGACGTCCACGGTGACGCTCACCGTGACCAATACCAGCGACCTGAAGGCGAAGAACGACTGGAGCATCACCGATACCCTGCCTGCCGGCGTCGTGATCGCCTCTAATCCCGCGATCGGCGGGACGTGCGCCCAAGTAACGGGCGCCCCCTTCGTCCGCACCGCGACCGCCGGATCGAACACCTTCACTGCCACAGGCGGGGATCTCGCCTCGGGCCAGGCATCCTGCACCATCACCTTCAACGTGACTGCCGCCGCGGAGGGGACGTATGTCAACGGCCCCGGTAACATCGTGACGAACCTCAACCCGCCAGCGGACGCCAACCTTGTTGTCCGAGCGCCGCGGATCACGCTGACGAAGGCGCTCGGAGCGCCGCGCGAGGCGGCAACGGATCAGTTCACGATGCAGATCCGCACCGGCGGCGCGACAGGCACGGTGGTGAACAATCCTGCGAACTCGACCACGACCGGTACGGGCTCGTCAGTAACGGCGGGAACCGGCACCACCGGAGCCTATGTTGCGACGGCCGGAACAAGCTACACCCTGACTGAAGCGGCGGCCGGGACTGCGAACCTGGCGAACTATGCCAGCACCATCACCTGCACGGACTCGTTCGGGCTGCAGGCCGGGTTGCCGAACGGCGCCGCTTTCACCGGATCGCTGGCCATCACACCGGTGGCGGGGGCCAACATCGCGTGTACCTTGTCGAACACGGCCCAGCCCATCATCAACGTCGCCAAGCAAGCGGGCAGGGTGACCGGTCCGGATACGAACGGCAACTACCTCGCCAACTACACTGTCACTGTCGCGAACACCGGTTCGGTTGCCGGCACGTACGGCACCCTGATTGACACCCCGGCGTTCGCGTCGAACCTGGCCCCCACGGGTGCTGCCTGGACGACGTCCGGGGCCGGGGCCCCCGCCGGTGGCTCGTCGTCGACCGCCGGACCCTACACGCTCGCTCCTGCGGGTTTCGGCATCGGTGCGGGGGTCACTCAGACCTTCAACCTCGCGGTGACGTTCCACTTCACGAATGCCTTGCAGGCGACCGCCTGCGCCGGTCCCGGGACGGGCCTGTTCAACTCGGTTGCCTTGCCCGCGGGCCAGGAGCAGGGCCCGACGACGGACAACGCCGCCTGCGATACGCCGCCCGCTTCCAATTTGGTGGCCTCCAAGACCGTCGATCCGGGGGTCGGGACCATGGTCCAGCCCGGGCAGGTCCTGACGTACTCGCTGACTTTCGACAACACTGCCGGTTCTGTTCCGGCCGCCGTCGGTTACACCGACTGGCCCGGGAACGTCCTGGACGATACGACCTTCGTGGCCGCCTCCATCACGTCGACGACCACGGGCGGGATTGCGTTGGTTGTCACGAACAACTCGGGGGCAGCAACGAAGACCCTGGGCATCATCGGCACCGTGGCCGCTGGCGCGAAAAGCGTGGTGACGTATCAAGTGAAAGTCAACAGCACCGGCAGCCTCGGCAATGCCTCGATCGAGAACTACCTGACACCCTCGACCACCATCATCCCGCCAACAAGCTGCTCCGCCGGCAGCACTACCTGCACCGTCAACCCCGTGGGCTCGTGGACGCTGGCCAAGACCGCTTCACCGGCCTCGGGAACCTCAATCAACCCGGGCGACCCGGCTGCGAGCAGGGTGATCACCTACAGCGTGACCGCCACCAGCTCCACCGTGAATCCCATCGCCGGTGTCACCCTTAGCGATGACCTGGGCCAGGTCCTGAACAACGCCACATTCACGGCCGGGTCGGGGATACTGACCATCAACGGCGGCCCACCTTTAGCGGTTGCGGATCCTGGCGCCGGGAACAATCTGACCACTCCCTCCTTCACCCTCCCCGGCAACGGCACGGCAGTGTTGACCTACTCGGTGACGGTCAACACGAACGCTTGGCTCGCTACCCTGAAGAACGGGGCAACAGGCAACGGGGTCATCCCTCCGGCTCGATGCGTCACGGGAAGCCCGGCACCCCTTGACCCGGCATGTACCACGACGAACCCCGCCACCGGCCACCTGTTCGTGCAAAAGGCAGGACCCGGCCCAACCCAGGGGTCCACCGTCCCGCTGCCTGGATCGACCTTTGAGATCCACAACGACGCGGCCGGGCAAATGGGCCCCACCGTGATCGGAGTGAACAGCGCGGTGTCCGGGTCGCCCGGGCTGGTCGAGTTCAGGAACCTGCTTCCGGGGACATACTGGCTGCTCGAAACCAAGGCCCCGGGCGGCTACTCGCTTTTGGCGACTCCCGTGAAGTTCACCATTGCGGCGAACGGCAACATCGCCTTGGACACGGCCACCGCAGGAACCTCAATAACAGCAAACGGCTCGACCATCACCGTCCTGGACATGGCGGCCGTCAAGCTTCCAACCGCCGGCGGGCCAGGCACTGCCGGCCTCTTAGGGAGCGCCCTTCTGGGGGTGCTCCTGCTCATGACTTCCCTCGCCCTCATAGTTATCCGGCGAGCGGACAAGACCCCGCAAAACCAAACTCCGTAGTGCAGCTCCGCGCACATCAATGGGGGAACACGAAAGGAACACGATGAAATCATCGAAGGTGAGGCGCGGCCTCATAGCCTCTTTGGCCGCAATCGCCTCAGCCGGGATGCTGGCCCTCGGAGCCGGAGGGGCACACGCGGCGAACACCGCGAACATTGATCCGTCCCAGGCGGGCTCGCTGACCATCCACAAGTATCAGACCCCGGCCACGCCGACGAACCTGCCCAACAACGGAACAGCCCTGACTCCGGCCCAGACCGCGGCCCTGACCCCGATGGCCGGGGTGACGTTCACGGTGCAGAAGGTCAACAACATTGACCTGACGACCAACGCGGGCTGGACTGCCGCGGCAGCGCTGACCCCGGCCCAGGCCGCGGCTCAGGCAGCGACCCCGGGCTCGACGGTCACGACGGACGCGGCCGGAACAGGGACCCTGGGGAACCTTCCGCTGGGCCTGTACCTCGTGACGGAAACCGGCTACCCGGCCGGTGTCACTCCTTCAGCCCCGTTTCTGGTGACCCTCCCCATGACGGACCCGGTGAATGAGAACAACTGGATGTACAACGTCAACGTCTACCCGAAGAACGCCGTGACGACAGCCACGAAGACCGTCACCGATACCTTCGCCCTCAAGCTCGGCGACAACGTCAAGTGGACCATCACTGGCGACATCCCCAACGTCAACCCGATCGACGGGTACCGGATCACCGACCAGCTCGACCCTAAACTGACGTACACAAACTCGGCTGTGGCGCTCTCGAACGGCGCGACGCTGGCTTTGAACACGGACTACACCATCGTCTTCAACGCGGCTACGAACACCCTTACGGTCGACTTCACCGCCAGTGGCCGGGCCGTCCTGGCCGCGAACCCCACGGCCAAAGTCGTGGTGACCGTGAACACCGCCGTGAACACGGTCGGCCAGATCTCGAACGCGGCCAACGTCTACCCGAACGCGGCTAGCTTCACCATCACCCCGGGCCAGCCCGGCGGCCCCGTGGTCACACCCCCGGTGATCACCAAATGGGGCGACATTGTCCTGCACAAGAAGGATTCCCGGAGCTCCGCAGCCCTGGCCGGCGCAGTGTTTTCCGTGTATCCGAGCCAGGCCGATGCCCTGGCCGGCACCAACGCGATCAGCGTCGGGGGAGCCAGCTCCTGGACCACCGATGCGAATGGCAACCTGGTGATCTCCGGCCTGCGGTACTCCAACTGGGCCAACGGGATCGCGGTCAGCCCGGGCCAGCCGGGTTACCAGGCGTACTGGCTGGTAGAGACCAAGGCCCCTCCCGGTTACGAACTGCTCGCCCAGCCGGTTCAGACCACAGTCACCAGCACTGACCCGTCAGTCGTGACGGTGACGATCGACAACGTCCCGGCCAACGCCGGATTCCAGCTGCCGCTCACCGGTGGCGTGGGAACCTGGGCCCTGACCGCGGGCGGGATCCTCGTGCTGGCAGGCGCAGGCCTGTTCATGGTCACCGGCCGCCGGAAGCGCAACGAGGCAAAGTAACCATCCCTCGGTGACCTGCACACCGTGATGCAGGGCATGGGGCATCCACCAAGCGGTGGATGCCCCATACTGCTCCCGTCCATCAAAGCGAGAGGCCCCAATGACTCAAACCCTCAAGGAATTCATGGAGGGTTCCGGAACCGGAAAGAAGGATCGTCCTCGGCGCCCCCGCAATTCATTGCGTGGGCGCACAAGCATGCGGCGCGGCCCTGCGGATCGGAGATTTTTCACGATGATGGCCATCGCCGCGATCGGGCTGGGCCTGGTCCTTTACCCCCAGGCAGCGGACTGGTTCAGCTCGATATCCCACAACAGCCAACTTTCGGGCTACGCACAGGACGTCGAGCAGCTTGAACCTTCGGCCCGGACGAAAGTGCTGGACCGGGCACGCGAATACAACTCCCGCATTCCCACCGGGCAGTTGCGGGATCCGTACTCGGCCCAAGCCCCCGCGACCACCCCGGGAGGGCAGCTGAAGGACTACCAAACCCAGCTGAACGTCGCCAACGACGAGGTAATCGGCAGGCTCCGCTACCCTTCGCTGAATATCGACCTGCCGATCTTCCACGGAACCAGCGACGACGTCCTGGCCAAGGGCGTGGGACACCTCTACGGCTCCTCCCTTCCCGTCGGCGGTCCCGGCACGCACAGCGTCTTGACGTCGCACTCGGGGATTCCGAACGCGGAACTCTTTAACCCCCTCCACAGCGCGAAAACCGGTGACATCTTCTCGACTGAAGTCATGGACCACACGTTCCTCTACAAAGTGAATAAGATCGAAGTGGTTAAACCGGACGACATCTCCTCCCTCAAAGTCAGCGCGGGCGAGGATCAAATCACCCTGATCACGTGCACCCCCATCGGAGTGAACTCGCACCGGCTCCTCGTCCACGCCTCCCGGATCGCGGACATCCCCCAAGACGCCCCTGAACAAAAAACCCTGGCCGGACGCCAAACCACCATCGGATTCCCGTTCTGGGCCGCCTACTTCATCGGCGGCCTGCTCGCCTTCTATCTCGCCTCCGGCGCCTGGAACCGACGACGAAGCCGATGATCCAAACGCTTCGGGCACGCAGGCATGGAAGCGCACTTAAATCCAGACAAGGAAGCACCAGAATGGCCTCACAATTCAAACTCTTCGTTGACGCGGACGCCCGTCTGCGTTTCCAACTCGTCACCGGAAATGGAGATGTGCTGCTCACCTCCAAGGCTTTTGAGGACAAGGATGCGGCTATCTCAGCGATCTGGTCAATGCGCGAGTCCGCGGCCAAGGGGCACATCGTTGATCTCACGGGTTCGACACCGGAAAACCACCCCGCCGACTAAGTCACGGCTCCGGCATTGAGCCAGGCGATCTCTGATTCCTGAATACCTTGCGACGTTCGCGACACGATTGACGCCCCAGCGACACATAGTTAGTGCCTGGCATGCGAGGGAATGAGACTCCTGGCGGACCTGTTGGGGGCCGCACCGAGTCGTCGGACCTCGATGGGCCGCATGCCGGGCCGTGCCCCGGGTCGTGCGCCCCCATGCGATCCACGGCCCGGGGCACGTGCAAGGATCAACGGATCCCTGCACGGCGTGCGGCTGGTTCTGAGACCCCAGCCGCACGCCACTTCCGTCTTTGTCGGAAGCGGGCAGAAGTGCCGTCGCGGCAGTCCTCCGTCCCGAAAGCCGGCGCCTACCTTGAGGCCTTTCTTTTCTGCCATTGCCATGCGTGCCAGAACAGCAGCGTCGCCAGGATCAGGGCCGCAGCCTGGAGAAGCTGCGGGGTCATGGGTACCTCAACCGCGTGCAGGTGGTGCTAGTTCCCCCCTGGGTTTCGTGTGCCGGTGCCCTCCAGTGAGGCTCGAAAGGCGCACTTTCAGGCACTCTACCGCGAATCCCCCACCTCAGTGAATTAGGACACGAAAGTTTGACGAAAAGGTAAACCTAAGTAAGGCTTGCCTTGGTTTGCTAGCGAAGCAAGCCCAGTGTCTCAACCCCGACGGAAGGAAGTCGACGTGACGCCGCCCAGTGTCGAAGACCGGATTGAACCGGACCAGGATTTCGGCTCCCATGTGGAGCTGGCCCTTGCGGCCACCAGCCAGCTTTTCAACGCCCGAAATGCGCCGAGCTACGTGGCCCAGGTGCTGCAAGGTGTCAACGCGGTCGCCACGAAAGTGCAGCGCACCGCCCAACCGTTCACCGGCGTCGGGCATGCCGAAATGGCGGCGCGAGTGGCCGCCGTCGACCTCGCACGTCCGCTCCCGGACACTGCCGCCGCCCTCGAGGAACTCGACGACCTCTATCTCCGGGACGCCATCTACTTCCACGACGCCCGCTACGCCGCGCACTTGAACTGCCCAGTGGTGATCCCCGCGCTGCTCGGCGAAGCGGTGCTGTCCGCCGTTAACTCCTCGATGGACACCTGGGACCAGAGCGTTGGGGCGACGATGATCGAGCGCCGCCTGATCGACTGGACCGCCGAACGGCTTGGCTTCGGAACAGACGCGGACGGCGTGTTCACCTCGGGCGGCAGCCAGTCCAATTTCCAGGCCCTCCTGATCGCCCGGAACCAGGCCGTCGCCAAGCTCCGGGCCGAAAGCGGCGAGGTGCGGTTGCCCACGCTCCTCGAACGCCTGCGGATCTTCACCTCGGCGGACAGCCATTTCAGCATCCAGAAGTCGGCGTCCATGCTGGGCCTGGGCTTCGACGCCGTTATCGCCGTGCGGACCGGCCCGGATCACCGTATGGATCCCGCCGCTCTGGCGGCGGCCCTCGCGGAAGCGCACGACGCCGGGCTGGTGCCGATGGCGGTCGTGGCCACCGCCGGGACCACCGACTTCGGAGCGGTGGACCCGCTCGCAGAGCTCGCTGCCCTGGCCCGCGCCTATGATTCGTGGCTGCACGTCGATGCCGCGTACGGCGGTGGCCTGCTCGTCTCCAATCGCTACCGGCATCTCCTCGAGGGGACCTGCCTCGCTGACTCGGTGACCGTTGACTTCCACAAGACCTTCTTCCAGCCGGTGAGTTCCAGTGCCGTGCTGCTCCGCGATGGCCTGATGCTGCGGCATGTCACCTATTACGCCGATTACCTGAATCCCGAAAGCGCTGCCCTGGCCGAGATCCCCAACCAGGTGGACAAGAGCATTCAGACCACCCGACGTTTCGATGCCCTCAAGCTATGGCTGACGCTTCGCATCATGGGCGCCGACGCGATCGGCGCGTTGTTCGACGAAGCGATCGATCTTGCCGGGCGCGTCGGCGCCCTGCTCGCCGACGATCCGGACTTCGAACTCGCCTCGAAGCCGCATCTGAGCACCCTCGTTTTCCGCTACCGTCCGCTGGCTGGGGGAGTCAGGCTCGGCGAGGACGCAAGCGACGTCCTCAACCCCGCCATCCGCGCCGCGATCTTCGCCTCGGGGCGGGCCGTCGTCGCAGGAACCACGGTGGCCGGGCGTCACTATTTGAAGTTCACGCTCCTCAATGCCGAGGCCACCCTGGGCGATATCAGGGAAATCGTCGAGCTCATCAGGCGAACCGGCGAGGGTCTTCTCGCGGAACGAGTGCCCGAGCAGGCCGTCGGCCAGGCGGGGGCCGCAGCGTGAGTACCCACGAACCGGACAGCAAGATCTACGACGTCGCAGGCATCGGCGTCGGGCCCTTCAACCTGGGCCTCGCCGCCCTCAGTGAGCCGCTGGACGGGCTGGAGTGCTTGTTCCTGGAGCGTCGCGAATCCTTCGACTGGCACCCGGGCATGATGCTGGAGCCCGCACATCTGCAGGTCCCGTTCCTGGCAGACCTTGTGACCTTGGCTGATCCCACATCGAAGTACTCCTTCCTGAACTTCCTCAAACAGACTGGCCGTCTGTACCGCTTCTACATCCGGGAAAATTTCTACCCCCTGCGTGCCGAGTTCAACCAGTACTGCCAGTGGGCGGCCGGGCAGTTGCCATCGGTGCGTTTTAGCACTGATGTGCTAGACGTGGCGTACGACGACGGCGTGTACCGGCTTTCGGTCCAAGGACCGGTCGGCGCTGAGGTGCTTCGCGCCCGGCGGCTGGTTCTGGGCACAGGAACGTCGCCGCACATCCCGGACGCCTGTGCGGGAATTGTGGACAACGGCGGACTTGTCCTTCACAACGCCGAGTACCTGGTGAGGAAGAGCGAACTCCAGTCCAAGCGCAGCATCACCATCGTGGGCAGCGGGCAGAGCGCGGCTGAAATCTACGTCGAACTACTGCACGGGATCGACGTCCACGGTTACCGACTGAATTGGGTGACGCGCTCGGGCAGGTTCTTCCCGCTGGAATACACCAAGCTCACACTCGAAATGACCTCGCCGGAGTACGTGGACTACTTCCACTCCCTTCCGGCAGAACAGCGCGATTCGCTCATCGGCAGCCAGAAGAACCTGTACAAGGGCATCAACTCGGAGCTGATCGACAGCATCTACGATCTCCTCTACGCGAAGAGCCTCGGCGGGATGGTGGACACGCAACTGCACACCCACTCCAGCCTCGTAGCCGCGAAATGGGATCCGGCAACTGGTAGCCATACCCTGCAGTTCCGCCACGAAGAGCACGGCATCAACTACTCCTTGGAGTCCGAGGCCGTAGTCCTGGCCACCGGATACTCCTACAAAGAGCCCGGGTTTCTCGGGGGCATCGAGGACCGCATCCGCCGTGACGCGAAAGGCCGCTTCGACGTCGCGCGAAACTACGGCATCGGCGTCGAACCCGGCGAGATCTTCGTCCAGAACGCCGAGCTTCACACGCACGGCTTCGTCACTCCGGACTTGGGCATGGCGGCCTACCGAAACTCTTGCATCCTGCGCGAGATCACCGGCGAAGAGCCCTACCCCGTTGAGCGCAGAATCGCATTCCAGCAGTTCGGGGCCCCGGTTGATGCGTCGGCCGAGCTTGTCGCGGAGGTTGGCGCGTGAGGTTCAGCTTCCGGCCCGTTGATCCGGCTGCCGATGCACCTGTCCTCCACAGCTGGGTGAGCCAGGAATACGCGCGCTTCTGGGGCATGTTGTCCGCAGCAGTCGAGGACGTTGTGGAGGAGTACTCGCGCATCGCTGCCAGGGGTCACCACCAAGCGTTCCTAGGGCTCGACGACGGCGTCCCCGCCTTCCTGATGGAAAGGTACCTGCCCGCCGAATCACCTTTGGCCGGCGCCTACAACGTGTTGCCGGGCGACATCGGGATGCACCTTCTGGTGGGGCCTCCTCCCGGTCCTCCGACTTCGGGGTACACCACCGCCGTCATGCAGTCCGTCATGGCGTACCTCTTCGACGATCCCGGAACGAAGCGCATCGTGGTGGAGCCGGATGCCCGCAACCACAAGATCCATATCGTCAACGAGCGCGTGGGCTTCCGGCGCAGCGGCGTGGTGACGCTTCCCGCCGTCGAACCTTCCGAAGACCGCAAGCGGGCCCTGCTCAGCATTTGCACCCGCGCGGATTTCCACGCGACCCTGACCCCCATCCTGGCCGCGCCTGCCGCGGCGACCCTAGGAGAGACCCAGTGACCATTACAGCTGAAACCATCGCGAGCCAAGCCGGCTCAACCACGTCCCACCTGACCCCCGAACGCTGGGCAGTGGCCAATCGGCATCTGGTCCGCAAGGCGCTCGCAGAGTTCTCGCACGAACGCATCCTGGCGCCGGAACTCCTTGCTGAAGAGAGCTCCAGTCTGGGTCTCTACCGCGTGGTCAGCGACGACGCGACGGTCGAGTACCGCTTCCGTGCCAGGATGCTGGAACTGGATCATTGGTCCGTCCCCGCGGAATCCATCGTGCGGATCGAGCGCGGCACCCCCGAAGGTGCCCCTGGACTGCCCCTGGATGCGTTGTCCTTCATCACGGAATTCCGTCACACCCTTGGCATCCGCGAGGAAATGCTGCCCGTGTACCTCGAGGAAGTCAGCAGCACGTTGGCGAGCCACGCCTACAAACAGGGCGCCAGCCGGAGCTCGGCGGACCTGGTTGCCGGAATCTCCGGGGGGTCGGACCCTTCGGCCGGCTTCCAGGCGATCGAACGGAGCATGAGCGAGGGTCACCCGTGTTTCGTTGCAAATAACGGCAGGCTCGGCTTCGGCATCTCGGACTACCATTCCTTCGCCCCGGAGACGGGTGCCGCGGTGCTACTGCAATGGATCGCGGTCCTCCGGAGCAAGGCCGAGTTCACCTCCAGGGCCGGACTCGATTACCGCACCCACTTCGAGGCCGAACTCGGCGCGGCCACCCTGGCCGGTTTCGACGCGGAGTTGTCGGCCAACGGGCTGGATCCTGCCGATTATTTCATCATGCCGGTCCATCCCTGGCAGTGGGAAAACAAGCTCAGCGTGACGTTCGCGGCAGAAATCGCCCAGCGCCACCTTGTCCACCTGGGTACCGGGGAAGACGCCTACCAAGCGCAGCAATCCATTCGAACGTTCTTCAACACCACGTCGCCGGAGAAGTCGTACGTCAAGACGGCGATGTCCGTGCTGAACATGGGTTTCATGCGGGGTCTCTCGCCGGAATACATGAAAGCTACTCCGGCTATCAACGATTGGCTCGCGGAACTCATCGAAAATGACCAGGAGCTCCAGGACCGGGGCCTGGCCATGATCCGTGAAACCGCGGCCATTGGATACCACAACCGCTACTTCGAGGCCGCTTCGGCCAAGGGGTCCCCGTACCGGAAGATGCTATCGGTGTTGTGGAGGGAGAGTCCGCTTCCCTTGCTCAAGGACGGCCAACAACTGGCCACCATGGCTTCGCTGCTCCACATCGATCCCGACGGCGTTCCGATGGTCTCTGCGCTGATCGCGCGCTCGGGACTGGCCCCACGCGAGTGGCTGCGCCGCTATTTCGAGGCGTATCTCGTGCCCGTGGTCCACTTCCTTTGCGAGTACGAGCTCGCGCTCATGCCGCACGGCGAAAACGTCATCCTGGTTCTGGAAGACGGCGTGCCGGTCCGGGCCATCATGAAGGACATCGGCGAGGAAATCGTGGTGATGGGGGAGCGGCTGCGGCTTCCGGAGGAGGTCTCCCGCATCAAGGCGGAGATCCCGGAGAAGGAAATGGTGCTCGCGGTCTTCACGGACGTTTTCGACTGCATATTCCGTTACCTTGCCGCCCTTCTTGTGGAGGACGGCACGCTCGGCGAGCAAGAATTCTGGGCGACGGCCGCCGTCGTCGTTCGTGAATACCAGCAGCGGCACCCGGAACTGGCGGAGCAGTTCGCCATGCATGATCTTTTCGCGCCGGACTTCGAGCTTTCGTGCCTGAACCGCCTGCAACTACGCAACAACCAGCACATGCTGGACCTCACGGATCCGTCCGGCGGCCTCCAGATGGCCGGGCGTCTGACCAACCCGCTGGCGAAGTTCGCGTAGGCGGCCGGCCTACTCCGGGCCAGACGGGACTAGTCTGGGCGCATGACAACTCGTGCCAACGAACTCACCGCCCTGGTCACCGGTGCTACTGCCGGGCTCGGTGCGCAATTCGCCCGTCAGCTGGCCGAATCCGGCCACCACCTGGTCCTCGTGGCCCGCGACGAAACCCGGCTGAGGTCAAGCGCCGAGGTGCTTGAACGGGACTTCAGTATCTCTGTGGAGGTGCTGCCCGCCGACTTGACCTCCGACGTCGGGGTTGCGGCTGTCGTGGCCAGGCTGCGGGACGCTTCGCGGCCGGTGGACGTGCTGGTCAACAATGCCGGAATCGGTTTGCTGAATTCTTTCGAGAAGAACGATGTGGACGACGAAAAGCGGCATTTGCGGCTGCATGTCCAGACGCCCATGGAGCTGTGCCACGCGGCGTTGGGGGTGATGTTGGCACGCAAGTCGGGCCGGATCATCAACGTTGCGAGCGTTGCGGCATTCGCGAACCGGGGAAGCTACTCGGCGGCCAAGGCTTGGCAGGTCAGCTTCAGCCGTTGGGCGAACACCGCGTATGCCGGCAGCGGCGTGAAAGTCACCGCGGTGTGCCCGGGCTTCACCCACACGGAGTTCCACGATCGCATGGGCATGGACAAGTCGGTGGCTCCGCGCTTTTTGTGGCTTAACGCCGAGCGCGTTGTCCGGGAAGGGTTGGAAGACAACGCCAAGGGCAAAGGGATTTCCATTCCGTCGAAGCGCTACAAAGCGATCACCGCCGTCATGCGCTTCCTGCCGGCGAAGCTTACGTCGGGTCCGCCCCGCCTCGCCGCGAAGCCATCCGGGTCCGCGAAGTAAGCCGGGGCGCCTGGACCAGCACCGCCACCGCGATCCCGATCACGGCTCCCACGAACGTCTCCACCCCGCGTTCCAGGACGAGCACGCCGGGATCCGCGGGCGCAGCCAACTGAGTCATGAGCAAAATGACCGGAGTGAAGAACACCATGGCCCAGCCGTAATGCCGGGCCATGAACAACTCGGTGGGGAACTGGAACCCGATCACCAGCAGGGCAAGGATGAGGGTGGTTTGCCCGGGGAAATAGTGCAGCGGGGACAGCGGTCCTGGAAAGAGCACGACGGCGACAATCGCCAATCCGAGGAACGTCCCCACGATACGGTGAATGCCGCGGTGCAGGCGGCTCGGCACATCGGCTCCGGCCAGCGGAACGGCGGCCGCGGCCATCGCCCAGTGCGGATGCCCGCTGCCCGTGAGCACTCCGCAAGCACCGGCCGCGCCGACGGCGAGCACATACCTGGCCGCGTGGAGTCCGGCTGCTTGGCGCAGCCGCGCCGAGGATGCAGGAATGTCCCGGACGGCGCCACGTTCCCACACCCGGTACCGAAGCCAGCCGGCAAAACCCACCACCATAGAAAACGCTGCCGACGCCGCACAGATCAGGACCGCAGCAAGGAACGGGACGTGCGCGGGGACGGACGCGCATGCTCCAAGGGCCAGGATCCCGAAGAACGGGCCATTGGGTTTGAGCCGCACCTTGTCCGAGAACAGCGAGCCCACACCCGCCAGGAGCCCTTCGATCACCACCAATCCCCATGAGTGGATATGGGAGACGGACAAGAACGTGCCCACGGAAACGCCGGCCAGGAGCACGGCGGCGGCCTGGGCCTGGTGCTTGAGCCGCAGTTGATGCGATTCGGCACGACCGTACATGCCGGTCAGGGCGCCGAACACGGCGTAGATGATGAGGTCCGCCCGGCCAATCGCAAGAAGCACAAGGGCCGGCACGGCGACGCTCAGTGCGACGCGGACGGCAGCCAGGTGATCGTTGCTTGCCGGTGGAACGGTATGAAGCGCACGGGCATGGGCAATGATTGATCGCAACGGGACACCACCAATCAACTCAGCCGATCATTGGGAAGTTATCAGCACCCCACGATCCGCGCCATTAGCTGGGTCACAACGTTTCCTTGTGCGTCCCCACCCAACTAGCTCGCAGTTGTTGTCGTTTTGGGGCGCGGAAACGACAACTACTGCGAGTCAGTTGGGTGTGGCGGGAGGCGAGTCAGGCCGGGAAGCATCGCAACGCCGTCGAGCGGGCGGATTCCAGCGCTTCGCGAACGGGACGTTTGCGGTGTTGTTCGGAGAGGATTTCCACACCCCACGGCCCGTTGAAGCCGATGGCCTGGAGCGTTGTGATGAACCCCGCGACGTCTTGGTCGCCCTCGCCGCAAAGGCGGCGATTGTCGCGGGTGTCCTCGAAGAGCGTCCCCTTGATTTCCGCATCAGCGTCATTGAGCTCGACGCCGAAAATCTGCTCGGCGGTGAGGCTGCGGGACAGTTCATCCAAGCTTGTTCCCGCCCGGAAGACATGCCAATAATCAACCACCAAACCGCAGTCCGGCATATCGACAGATCGCATGAGCTCGGCCGCCGCCGGCATCGAACCGACCATCGAAAACGGCATTGGCTCGAGCGCAATGCGGGTCCCTCGTTGCGAGGCTTCCGTTGTCAGGTGCCGCAGCGGTTCCACCAGGAATTCGAGATCATCCAGGGGCTCACCGAACGCCGTTCCTATCTTGATGAAGCGCGCGCCCAGTGTTTCGGCCGCCTCGAGCAGCAGTTCGAATTGCGGCTTCCATTCGTGGGAGCGGGATTCGTCCCACCAATTGCTGAGAAGCTCGACTTCAACGTGGCGGAGGCCTGCTTGATCGATGAGTTTCCTGAGCCCGGAGAAGCCGATGGTGTCGCTTGCGGCCACCAGGTCGTCGTACGCCAATCCGAACCCTGCCCATCCGGTAGAGGCGATGGCTTCCAGTCGCTCGCCGAGGGGGACCGGGCTTGTCTCGGGAATGGTCAAAGGCGCAACGTCTCCTGCGCTGGTCCAGCAGGTCGCGATTAGTTCGGGTGTGCTTGAGTACATCATCGTTCTCCTCGCGACAGTGCGCGGCTAGTTACGGCAGGTGAGGGCGTGGACACCCAGTCATAATCTAATTGGAACGCTCCATTGACAATTGGTCAAGCCTTGATTTAGCGTTGGAGCGTTCCACAAAGCGATCTGAATCACATTGCGAAAAGTGGATCACATCCGTTCATAGCTAGATGGTTCCGGCGTCCCCTGCCTTCGACGGCACAGATACGGGGTCGACGGTCGAAGTACGCGACATCAAAGGAGATTTCACGTGGCAAAGCTCAATTGGCGGCGGGGCGCAGTGGCGCTGGCCGTAGTACCGCTTCTGGCCCTGGCAGCATGTTCCAGCGGAGGCGGGAAGCCGGCTGACACCGCCAACGCCGCCGGTGGCGGACAAGCCGCCAGCACTCCCCGGATCAAGGTAGCGCTCATCACCCACGCCGAGGCTGGGGACACGTTCTGGGACATCGTCCGCAAAGGCGCGGAGGCGGCGGCCGCGAAGGACAATGTCGAGGTTCTTTATACGAGCGACGCCGACGCGGGGCGCCAGTCCCAGTTGGTGCAGCAGGCCATCGACCAGAAGGTTGACGGCATCGCCGTCACCATCGCCAACCCGGGCGCAATGAAGGACGTGCTGAAGAAGGCCACCGACGCCGGCATCCCGGTGGTGAGCTTCAACGCTGGCGGTGACGTCTCCGCGCAGATGGGGGCGTTCACCCATTTCGGTTCCAATGAGACCCTGGCTGGCGAAGCGGTGGGCGCCAAGCTGGCTTCGCAGGGCTACAAGCACCCCATCTGCGTGATCATGTCACAGGGACAGGTGCAACTCGAACAGCGGTGCGCAGGCGTGAAGACGAAGGTGCCCGGGACCGAGATCCTCTATGTCAACGGGGCTGATATGACGGCAGTGCAGTCCACTGCGACGGCGAAACTGCAGGCCAGCAAGGATGCTGACGTGATCATCGGGTTGGGCGCTCCCTTCACCTTGACCATTCTCAAAGCCGTGGCAGATGCCAACAGCCCCATCAAGGTGGCCAGCTTCGACCTGAACCCCGCACTGGCGCAGGCGATCAACGATGGCAAGGTCCTGTTCACGGTGGACCAGCAGCCGTGGCTCCAGGGCTACTTGTCCATTGACTCGATCTGGCAGAACAAGCTTGGTGGTTTCAAGGTCGGTGGCGGGCAGCCTGTCCTCACGGGCCCGACGATCGTGGACAAGTCCAACATTTCCGACGTTCTGAAGTTCGTTCAGCAGGGCATCCGCTAATCCGATGACCGCTCGGCTCGCGCGGCACGATTTGCTTGCCGCGCGAGCTGATCGAGAAGAAAGGTATTTCATGGCTTTAGTTACTGCCCCGGCACCCAAAACTGCCGCGGATGAGCGGGTCGCGAAGCGGAGCCCGTTGAGCAAGTTGATGGCCCGTCCTGAAGTCGGCGCCCTGGTGGGGGCCGTTGTTCTCTTCATTTTCTTCGCTTCGGTGTCCGGGACATTCACCCAGCCGAATGCTTTGGCAACGATCCTGTATGGGTCTTCGACGATCGGGATCATGGCGGTGGGGGTGTCGCTGTTGATGATCGGCGGCGAGTTCGACCTCTCCACCGGTGTAGCCGTGATCTCCTCGGCGCTCACCGCTTCCCTGTTCAGCTGGTATTTCTCGATGAACGCATGGGTCGGAGTGGTGATTGCACTGCTGGTGTCCCTGACGATCGGTTTCATCAACGGCTGGATCCTGGTCAAGACGAAGCTGCCGTCCTTCATCGTGACGCTCGCGACGTTCCTCATGCTCACGGGCCTGAACCTGGCCCTGACCCGGCTGATCGGCGGGTCCGTGTCCTCCCCGTCGATTTCCAAGCTGGACGGGTTCGAGTCGGCGCATGCGGTGTTCGCGTCCTCGGTCAGCATCGGCGGGGTCGAGGTGAAGATCACGGTGTTCTTCTGGATCATCCTGGTCGCCATCGCGTCCTGGGTGCTGCTGCGCACGAAGGTGGGCAACTGGATCTTCGCCGCCGGCGGTGACGCGAACGCTGCCCGTGCGGTGGGTGTCCCGGTGACGAAGACGAAGATCGGCTTGTTCATGGCGGTGGGGTTCTGCGGCTGGGTCCTGGGCATGCACAACCTTTTCGCGTTCGACGCGGTGCAGTCCGGTGAGGGCGTGGGCAACGAGTTCCTGTACATCATTGCCGCGGTGATCGGCGGCTGCCTGCTCACCGGCGGTTACGGTTCGGCGGTGGGCGGGGCGATCGGTGCGTTCATCTTCGGGATGGCGAACAAGGGCATCGTGTACGCGCAGTGGAACCCGGACTGGTTCAAGTTCTTCCTGGGCCTGATGCTGCTGCTGGCCACCATCGTGAACCTCATCGTCAAACGCCGCGCAGAGCTCAAGTAGAAGGGGCGCAAGAGAATGAATGCCAAACAGATCGACCAGCAGACCCTGCTCAAGGATGAGAAGGACCCGCTGACCCACACCCCCGTGCACCTGCTCTCCCTGGACGCGGTGGGCAAGCACTACGGGAACATCATCGCCCTGCGGGACGTGACCATGGCCGTGGACAACGGCCGGGTCACCTGCGTGCTGGGGGACAACGGCGCGGGCAAGTCCACGCTGATCAAGATCATCGCCGGACTGCACCAGCACGACGCCGGGGTGCTGAAGATCATGGGGGAGGAGCGGAAGTTCAACTCCCCCCGCGACGCCCTGGACGCCGGCATCGCCACCGTGTACCAGGACCTGGCCGTGGTGCCGTTGATGCCGATCTGGCGGAACTTCTTCCTCGGCTCGGAACTGACCACCGGCTGGGGCCCGTTCAAGTCCATGGATGTCCAGAAGATGAAGGACATCACGCTCAAGGAACTGGCCGAGATGGGGATCGACCTGCGCGATGTGGAACAGCCCATCGGCCAGCTCTCCGGCGGGGAGCGCCAGTGCGTGGCGATCGCGAGGGCCGTGTACTTCGGGGCGAAGGTGCTGATCCTGGACGAACCCACCGCGGCGCTGGGCGTGAAGCAGTCCGGCGTCGTGCTCCGCTACATCCTGCAGGCCCGCGACCGGGGCCTGGGCGTCATTTTCATCACGCACAACCCGCACCACGCCTTCCCGGTAGGGGACCGGTTCCTGCTGCTCAAGCGCGGCAAGTCCATCGGCTACTACGACAAGAAGGACATCACCCTGGACGAACTCACCGCCCAGATGGCCGGCGGCGCGGAACTGGCCGAACTCGCCCACGAACTCGAACAACTCGGCGGACACACCCAGGCCCTCAAGGAAGTCCAAGCCGAAGTCGCCGAAGTCACCGACGCCGCATACGAAGGCAACACCAAGCGCCACTAAGCGCGAACGTTTACAACCTGATGGAGCAACCATGGAAATGCTAATAGCCGGAAACTGGCGCGGCGCCGCCGACGGAAGGACCGAGGAAGTCCGCTCGCCCTTCGACGGACGGACGATCGATACAGTCCCCGTAGCGACGGTCCAGGACGCCCAAGCCGCCCTTGACCGGGCCGAAATCGGCGCCCACCTGCAAAGGACAACACCGGCCCACGTGCGTGTCGATATCCTCCTGCGCGCGGCCGCCCTGGCGGATGAACGTGCCGAGGACATTGCCCAGACTATTAGCGCCGAATCCGGCAAGCCCATCACGGAAGCCCGGGGCGAGGCCAGCCGCTCGGGGAACATCATCCGCCTCGCCGCCTACGAAGGGAGCCAGCTGTACGGCTCCACGCTTCCTTTGGACGCAAACGCCGGGACGGGTTTGGACAAGATCGGCTTCACGTTGCGGCAGCCTGTGGGCATCGTCGTCGCCATCACGCCGTTCAACTACCCGGCCCTGCTGGTGTTGCACAAAATTGCACCCGCGCTGGCAGCCGGTAACGCCGTCGTCCTTAAACCGGCCCGCGCAACGCCGCTGACGGCGCTGAAGCTGGCGCAGTGCTTCGTCGACGCCGGCCTGCCGCCCGAGGCGCTGTCCGTGATCACCGGGCCTGGCAGCTCCCTGGGCGACGTGCTTGTGACGGACCCGCGGGTCCGCAAGGTGTCCTTCACAGGCTCCACCAGCATCGGAACGCGCATCAGCTCGATCGCGGGCGTGAAGAAGCTGTCCCTTGAGTTGGGCGCTTCGTGCCCGGTGATCATCCTGCCGGACGCCGACCTCGAACTCGCCTCCACTGCGGTGGCGGCTGGCGGCTACGTCAACGCAGGCCAGGTGTGCATTTCGGTGCAGCGGGTCATCGTTGACCGCCGCGTCGAGAAAGACTTCCTGGACGCGCTGGTCCCGAAGGTCGAAGCGATCGCCGTGGGCAACCCCAAGGAAGAGGATACGCGCCTTGGCTCGCTGATCTCCGAAGAGGAAGCCTCACGCGTCCACACCTCGATCCTCGAGGCCCGCCATTCCGGCGCCCGTGTCCTCACCGGCGGTGACCGTGACGGCGCCGTGGTGACTCCCGCCGTCGTTGCCGGCGTCGACCCCCGGTCGCCGCTGAGCCGGAACGAACTGTTCGGGCCCGCCGTCGCGGTCTCCTCCGCGCCGGACATGGAAAGCGCCATCGCGATGGCCAACGACAACGAGTACGGACTCGGCGCGGGAATCTTCACGAGCGACGTCGCCGGTGCGGTACAGGCCATGCGGCAGATCGACGCCGGCAACATCCACATCAACTGGTCGCCGCTGTGGCGGGCCGACCTCATGCCCTACGGCGGCTTGAAAGGCAGCGGAATCGGCAAGGAAGGCGTCCGCTCTGCTGTCCAGGAAATGACCGAAGAGAAGACGGTCGTCCTGCACGGGCGCCCCTGGTAACGACGACAACGGGAATAAGGCAATGACCACCACACCATCGCAGACCATCAGGCTCACCACGGCCCAAGCGGTCATCAAGTACCTCTCGGCACAGTATTCGCTCGCCGACGGCGTCCGCCGCCGCTTGGTCCCCGCCGCCCTAGGCATCTTCGGCCACGGCAACGTGGCAGGCCTCGGCCAGGCACTGGACGAACTGGCCGACGACATGCCCTTCATCCAAGGCCGGCACGAGCAGTACCTGGCGCATATCTCCACCGCATATGCCAAGGCGAGCCGCCGGCAGGCAGTCCTCGCCGTCACGGCGTCCATCGGCCCGGGCGCGCTCAACCTCGTGACCGCCGCCGGCCTGGCAACGGTCAACCGGGTCCCGCTCCTGCTCCTGCCCGGTGACACCTACGCCACGCGGCACCAGGGCCCTGTGCTGCAGCAACTGGAGCACCCCACCGAGGCAGATGCCACGGTCAACGATGCGTTCCGCCCCGTGTCGCGCTTCTTCGACAGGATCAACCGCCCGGAGCAGCTCCTGACCGCCCTTCCGCAGGCAATGCGCGTGCTCACGAGCCCCACGGATACGGGAGCCGTGGTTATTTCGCTGCCCCAGGACGTGCAGTCGCACGCCTACGACTTCCCGGCAGAATTCTTCGAGCCGCGCGATTGGAAGATCCGGCGTCCGCTTCCGGACCTGGAAGAGGTCGACGACGTCGCCCGGCTTATCCGTTCGGCCGAGCGTCCGGTGATTATTGCCGGTGGCGGCATCCACTACTCCGACGCCCACGCGGCGCTCGAGGCGCTGGCAGGCCAGGTCGGAATTCCCGTCGTCGAGACCTTCGGCGGCAAGGGCGCCGTGACCAAGGACGAATGGTGGCAAGTGGGCGGCGTCGGGCTCGAGGGCAACTTCGCGTCCAACACCCTGGTCAAGCAAGCCGACCTGGTCCTCAGCGTCGGCACGCGCCTCACCGATTTCGCTACCGGCTCCCAATCGATCTTCGAAAACCCGGACGTCCGATTCGCGTCCTTGAACATCGTGGACGCCGATACCCGCAAGCAAGGCGCCACCGGCATCCTCGCGGACGCCCGCTTGGGCCTGGAGGCACTTGCCCGGGCACTGGAGGGCCACAGCACCGCTGAAAGCTGGCAGGAAACAGTCCATTCCGAGAAGGCGAAGTGGGCGCCCATCCGGTCCCAATGGCTCGACGCCGACACTGCCTACCGCCCGGAAGACCACCCGGACGCGCCGGTCACCGGAGCCGTCCTGACCCAGCCGCAGCTGATCGGACTGATGCAGGAGCACGCCCGCTCCGGCGACACCATCATCGCCGCAGCAGGAGGACCTCCCGGTGACCTGCAAAAAGTCTGGGATGCCACGGGCAACCGCAATTGCCACCTGGAATTCGGTTTCTCCTGCATGGGTTACGAAATCGCAGCCGGCATGGGCGTCCGCCTGGCCGAGGGCAACAACGACAACCGGGTGGTCACCTTCATCGGTGATGGCACGTTCCTCATGGCACCTACGGAGATCCTCACCGCGGCCCAGGAAGGCCTCAACGTCACGGTTGTCGTCTCCGAGAACCACGGCTACCAGGTCATCCACCGCCTGCAAATGAACCGCATGGGACGCGAATTCGGCAACGAGTTCCGCTACCGCACCACCGGTGGCAGCGTTGCCGTCGACGACGCCCCCAAGGCGCGGCTGGACGGCGACTACCTCAAGGTGGACCTCCGGCAGATCGCGGAAGGCCTGGGTGCCCTCGCCATCCGGGCCACCACGGCGGCAGAGGTCCGGGAAGCGCTGGCCTCCACGCGCGATACCCAAGGACCCGTCGTGATCGTGGTGCCCACCGTTCCCCATGTCGACCTGCCTGGCGGCGACGTCTGGTGGGACGTAGCTCCCGCGGAAGTGTCCGGACAGGAATGGGTCCGTTCATTGCGCTCGGACTACGAGAAGGCAAAGAGCCGCCAGCGGTGGTTCGGATGAGCGCCTCGGGTGGCCGCAACTACGACGGCGGACCGCTCGACGGCGGCCGGCTGCGGCGCCGCTTGGCGGCCGGAGAGGTGACCCTGGGAACCTTTGTTGGCATGGCATCCGCAACCGCGGTGGAAGTGTGCGCCGCTGCCGGCGCGGACTGGGTCTTGGTCGATCTTGAGCACGGTTCCGGCGGTGAGGATGCGGTCCGCGACGGTGTCCTCGCGGCCGGAAGCTACGGCGTCCCCACCATTGTTCGCGTGGAGAGCGGAGAAAGGATACGCATCGGCCGGGTCCTGGACCAAGGCGCGGCAGGCATCATGGTGCCCCGCCTGAATTCCGTGGAGGAAGCCGGCCAAACCGTGAAGCACATGCTGTATCCGCCGTACGGCGACCGCGGCGTGGCAACGTACAACCGCGCGTGCCGCTGGGGCATGGACCGGGCTCCGTTGACCGCAGACCAGCAGTCAGCCGTGGGAATCGTCCAGATCGAGACTCTCGACGCGCTGGGGCACGTGGAGGAGATCGCGGCGCAGGGCGGCGTGGATGTCCTTTTCGTCGGACCGATGGACATGTCCTTCGCTTTGGGTGTCCCGATGCAACTGGACAGCAATGTCTTCCAGGAGGCCCTCCAACGGGTGGTCGCGGCCGCCCAACTGCACAACAAAGCTGCCGGCATCCTCGCGGTGGACGGTATGGCTGCGGCCAAGTACGTCCGCCAGGGCTTCCGTTTCGTGGCGATCGGATCAGACTCCACCATCATGGCGGCGGCGTTCCGGGACGCCTTCGACACCGCCCGCAACTGACAAGAATTTTCAACAAGAAAGGCATGAACGTGAGCCCAGAATCCCGCACAGTCGGTGTAGGCCTTATCAGCGTCGGATGGATGGGAAAGCTCCACTCGCGCGCTTACCAGACGGTCCCCTACGCCTACCCCGAGCTTGGCTTGACCACCAAGCTCGTCATCGCGGCGGACACAGCGCCGGACCGGGTGGACTACGCCCGCGATGTCCTCGGCTTCGCGGAAGGAACCACCGACTACCACGATGTCCTGAACCACCCGGACGTCGATGTCGTTTCCATCTGCGCCCCCAACTTCCTGCATGCCGAAATCGGCATCGCGGCGGCCAAAGCCGGCAAGCACTTCTGGATCGAAAAGCCTGTTGGACGCGGCTACGAAGAAACCGTAGCCGTGCAGGAAGCCGCCGTGGAGGCCGGCGTCGTGACCTCCATCGGCTACAACTACCGCCACGCCCCGGCCGTGGAGCACGCCAGGAAGCTCATCGCGGACGGGCGCCTTGGGCGCATCACGAACGTCCGCGCAGTGTTCTTCTCCGGATACGCTTCCGAGCCCAACGGCGCTTTGTCCTGGCGCTTTGACCGGAAACTCGCCGGCACCGGCGTGCTGGCGGACTTGTTCAGCCACGCAACCGACCTGTGCCAATATGTAGTTGGGCCCATCGCCGAGGTAACCGCGCTCACAAGCACGGTCTACACGCAGCGCCCCAAGCTGGCGATGGGGTCAGGGACGCACTTCGCGGTGATCGAAAACGGTGAAATGGGAGAGGTCGAGAATGAGGATTACGCTGCAGCGCTGGTCCGCTTCGGCCCGTCCGCCCGCGGGGCAGGCGCCGTCGGCACCATCGAATCCTCGCGCGTTGCCGTTGGACCCGAATGCGGTTACCAGATCGAAGTCTACGGGACCGAAGGCTCGCTCAAATGGGACTTCGAGCGCATGAACGAACTCAAGGTCTGCCTGGGCCGCAACAACGACGAGCAAGGCTACACCACGGTCAACGCCAGTCCCCGTCACGGCGATTACGCTCACTTCCAGCCCGGGCCCGGCAACAGCATGGGTTTTGACGACCTCAAGGTCATCGAAGCCAAGAAGTTCCTCGTCGCCGTCACTGGAGGAGCACAGGAAAACTCCAACATCCACGACGCCGCATCGGCCGCTGCCATTGTCAGCGCCGCCGAAGCGTCCTCGCTGTCAGGTCAATGGCAGAAGATCGAGGAAATCCACGGCACCACGGCAGCGCGGGCATAACCATGGCACCTCCATCCGCCCGGCGGCCGACGATCATGGACGTGGCAGAACGCGCCGGCGTTTCCAAGTCCTTGGTCTCCCTCGTGCTGCGCGACTCACCGCGCGTCAGCGACGAACGCCGCCAGCGGGTGCTCAAGGCTGTTGAAGAGATGGGCTTCGAGTTGAACCTCGCAGCCCGGTCCCTGGCAACACGGGACAGCGGAACCATCGGTGTGCTGGTCAGCGACATGCACAACCCGTGGGCCTTTGACGTCGCAGACGCCGCACGGACCGTACTTGAAGAGGCCGGGCACACCGTCCTCTTCAGTGCGGTCACCGCGGCGGGCAGGGGAGTGGACCAGTCCATCCTCCAGGCCTTCCGGGACTTGCGGGTCGCGGGCCTGCTCGTCGTCGGAACCGTGCCTGACAAAGCACCGTTCAGCCGTGCCGTTTCCGGCGGGGCTGTGGTCTTTGCAGGTGGCGGACCGGACTACATCGATACCGCCGATATCGTGCGGAGCGACGATGCCCTCGGCATGTCCATGGTTGTTGAGCACCTGATCGCCCAGGGACACGAGAACATCGTGCACCTTGGCGGCCTGGGTGGCTCGGTTGGCCGCGAACGCGTGGACGGGTATTCGGCGGCAATGGAAGAGCACGGTCTGGCCCGTTATATCCGCGTGGTCGACGCCGACTTCTTCCAGGAGTCCGGCTATGTTGCCGCCCAAAGGGCGCTTGGTTCCCGCTCCACGCACCAGCGCCCCACGGCGCTGGCCTGCATCAATGACCTCGCCGCTTTTGGTGCCATGACCGCTGCCGATGAACGCGGCGTCGAAATAGCCGTCACCGGTTATGACAACATCGCGCTCGGTGCAATGCCGCGCCTGGGACTGACCACCGTTGACCCGGACAGCTCCACCATTGGCGTCACAGGGGCCAAGACCCTCCTGGAACGCATCCATGGTGAAGGCAGCGGCTTCGTCCACCATTCCGTCACGCCCCACTTGGTCGTGCGGAAGTCCAGCCTCCTGGGCCTTTAAAACCGAGGCCTCTAACACCTCGTAACTACGCCGTTTTCGGCGCAGCCCCATACCTCCACATCTTCAAGGATGACGATGGCTTCCATAACCACACCCCAAATCTTCGTCGCTCTCGGCAGCGTTGAGCCCGACCTGGTGGAACCGCTCCTGTCCGAACACCAGCGACTCATCCAGGACCCCACCGACGAGGACCTGGCCAACGCCGACGCAGCAATTGTCAGGGCCGCCTACCGCGTGGACCGGGAACTGTTGGACCGCATGCCGGCCCTCAAAGTCATCGCCAGGACCGGCGTGGGAACCGAGCTCGTGGACGTCGCCGAGGCCAATCGACGGGGAATTCCGGTGGTCATCACGCCCGGGAGCAACACCGCCTCGGTGGCCGAAGGCGTGTTCGCCCACCTGCTCGCCCTGGTCAAGAAGCTCTCTCCGCTGACCGCCCTGGTCCGCGAGGGACGCTGGGAGCAGCGGGCCGCCGTCGGCGTCGGAGACCTCGAGGGATTCACGCTAGGCATCATCGGATACGGCCGCATTGGCCGCCGGGTGGCGCGGATCGCCGAAGCCTTCGAGCTCAAGGTCCTCGCCTATGATCCGTTCGCGGAGGTTCCCCCGGAAATCCGGTGCGACACCGTAGAGGAGCTCCTGAAGGGCAGTGACTTCACTACCCTCCACGTGCCCCTGACACGCGAAAACCAGAACCTCATCAACGCGGACCGCCTCAAAGCCATGAGGCCCGGAGCGGTCCTCATCAACTGCAGCCGTGGCGGCCTCATCGACCTCGACGCCGCCCACGAGGCGCTGCAGTCGGGACACCTGTCCGGTCTAGGCCTGGATGTGTACGATCCCGAGCCGCCCGCGCACCACCCGCTGTTCGACCACGAAAACGTGGTCCTGACTCCGCACTTGATGGGCTTCACACGTCAAGGCATGGCGCACACCGTCAGGGACGCCGCCCAGGGTGCGGTTGACGTCCTCGCAGGGCGCACGCCCGCGGCGGTGGCCGGGCCATGACAGGTCGCTCAGTTGATCATGTCCCCGTCAAACCGCCACACCCAAGCCAAGGCCCCGGTCTTCGCCGGGCAGCCCACTAGAAAGGACCACTGCACATGTCCACTGATCGACCCCTCAAAGTCGCGCTGTTCGGATCGGGCCGTATCGGGCAAGTCCACGCCCGGAACATCGCTGCCCACCCGGACCTGGAATTGGCCTGGATCGCCGACCCCTTCATCGAAGGGGCCCGCACGTTGGCGGCCGGGACCGGAGCCATCGCCGTCGAGACTGCCGACGAGGTCTTCGCGAACGCTGACCTTGACGCCGTCGTGATCGGCTCGCCCACCAGCACGCACGTCGAGCTGATCTCGCGTGCCATGGCGCAAGGCGTGGCGGCCCTCTGCGAGAAGCCAATCGACCTCGACATCGACCGTGCGCTCGCATGCCGCGACGTGATCAAGGGAAACAACACTCCCCTTATGCTCGGGTTCAACAGGCGCTTCGATCCCAACTTCGCGGCCATCCACCGCCGTGTTGTGGCGGGCGAGATCGGCCGCCTCGAACAGCTGACCATCATCAGCCGCGACCCCGCGCCGGCCCCGGCCGCCTACATCGCCACCTCGGGAGGGATCTTCCGGGACATGAGCATCCACGACCTGGACATGGCCAGGTTCTTCGTGCCGGACATCATCGAAGTTTCCGCTGCCGGTGCCAACGTGTTCTGCGACTACATCGAGGAAGCCGGTGACTTCGACTCCGTGGTCATCACCCTCCGGGGACGCGACGGCGAACTTGTCACCATCACCAACTCCCGCCACAGCGCCTACGGCTACGACCAGCGACTGGAGGCGTTCGGCAGCGAGGGGATGCTCAACGCGGGCAACGTCAGCCCGACGACGGTGCGCAAGTACGGTGCTACCGGCACCGAAGAGGCGGACGCCTACCTGCCGTTCTTCCTGGAGCGTTACGCCGAGGCCTACCGGAACGAGCTGGACAGTTTCGCCAAGGCCATCCGCTCGGGCACTGCCTGCAGCCCGGGATTCGACGACGGCCTGCAGGCACTTGCCCTGGCCAACGCTGCCGAAGAGTCCGCCCGCTCGGGCCGCGCAGTTAAGATCGGGCAGCCGTAGCCATGCCACTTCTCCAAGACAAAGTGATCCTCATCAGCGGGGGCACGCAGGGTTTGGGGGCCGGCGTCGCACGACGCGCAGCCGCCGAAGGTGCGGCCGGGATTGCGATCACCGGGCGGAACGCGGACTCAGGTGAACGGCTCGCCGCGGAGATCACAGCCTCCGGCGTCGAAACCCGGTTCATCAAGACGGACCTCGCCGACGTCGAACAGGCCCGGAACTCGGTGCTTGAGACGATCAACGTTTTCGGGCAACTCGACTGCGCGGTCAACGCGGCGGGCCTGACCACCCGCGGCACCATGCTGGACACCACACCCGAGCTTTTCGACGCGCACATCGCGGTGAACCTGAAATCGCCGTTCTTCATCATGGCCGAAACCATCAAGCATCTTTGTAGCAGGGGTGTGCCAGGAAGCATCGTGAACGTCATCTCGATCGCCGAACTGGGCGGGCAGCCGTACTTGGCGCCGTATGTGGCGGCCAAGGCCGGCCTGGCCGGGGCAACCCGCAATGCGGCGCATGCCCACCGTTGGGACAAGATCCGCATCAACGGGCTGGATATCGGCTGGACCGCCACGGACGGCGAAGCCGAAACCCAGAAGAAATTCCACGGCGCAGGCGACGACTGGCTCGAAAAGGCCAACGCATCCGTCCCCATGGGAAAGCTCGGACAAGTGGACGAGATCGCCGAATTCATCGTCTTTCTCCTCTCCGACAGGAGCGGTGTTGTCACAGGCTCGGTCATCGACTGGGACCAAAACGTATACGGAGGATCAGATTGAGCACCATCACCAAGCGCCTTGCCGCAGCACCCATTTCCTGGGGCGTCTGTGAAGTCCCCGGATGGGGCCACCAGCTTGAGGCCGACAGGGTCTTGTCCGAAATGACGGAGCTGGGAATCAGTGCCACCGAGTTCGGCCCCGCCGGCTTCCTGCCCGAGCAGGCCACCCAACGCGCGGAGGTGCTGAAGCGGCACAACCTCCAGGCCATCGGCGGATTCTTCCCAGTCATCCTGCACGATCCGTCCAAGAACCCCTTGGATGTCGTGTCGGCCGAGTTGGACGCGTACGAAGCAGCCGGGGCCAGCGTCATGGTCCTCGCCGCGGAGACCGGCGTCGCAGGCTACGACCAGCGCCACGAGCTCGACGCCGAAGGCTGGGAGCTGTTCGGCAGGAACCTCGACGCCGTGGTCAAAGCCGCCGCGGACAAGGGTATCCAGGCGGTGGTCCACCCGCATGTGGGAACCATGATCGAAAGCACCTCGGATGTTGACCGGGTTTTGAACGACACCGCGGCAAACCTGTGCCTCGACACGGGCCACCTGCTCATCGGCGGCACCGATCCGGCCTTGCTCGTCCGCGGCTACGCTGCCCGCATCGGCCACACCCACCTGAAGGACGTGCGAACCGCCGTCGCGCAGCGGGTCCAGGCCGGGGAGATTTCGTACACCGACGGCGTCAAGGCAGGGATGTACGTACCGCTGGGTCAAGGCGACGTCGGCATTGCCGGAATCGTCCGGGACCTGCTGGATGCCGGCTACGAAGGCTGGTTCACCATGGAGCAAGACACCATCCTCGAAACCGAACCCACCGACGACGGCCCGGTCCGGGATGTCCGGCAGTCCGTGGCCTTCCTGCGTCAACTCGAAACGGAAATCGAGCGATGAGCGCGGTCCGCTGGGGAGTGCTGACCACGGCACGGATCGCCCAGGGCAGGTTCCTGCCCGCCATGAGCCGCGCCCGGAACGCCGTGGCGTCGGCCATCAGCAGCCCGAACGGAAAGGCCGCCGAAGTCGCAGAGCGCTTCGGTATCCCCGCCGCCTATTCTTCCCACGAGGAATTGCTCGCCGATCCAAGCATCGAAGCCGTCTACCTGCCCTTCCCCAACTCGCTGCACGCCGACTGGATTGTTGCGGCCGCCGAGGCTGGAAAGGACATCCTTTGCGAGAAGCCGCTCGTCGCCAACACCCACGACTACCGCCGGGTGCTGGAAGCCTGCGAACGCAACGGGGTGAACCTGATGGAAGCGTTCATGTACCGCTTCCACCCCCAGCACCAGAAGGTCCGTGAGTTCATCGACTCGGGCAAGATCGGCGAGTTGGTGTCCATGCACGCCCGCTTCCATTTCGTCATGGACCGAAGCGAAGGCGAGGTCCGCCTCCAGCCGGGAATGGACGGAGGTGCGCTCAACGACGTCGGATGCTACGCCGTCGACATCATGAACATGGTCATGGGCCGCGCGCCGCAAACCGTCTACGGCAAAGGCACAAGCCGCACGGACCCGGTGGAAACGACCATGGCCGCGATCCTGGACTATGGGGACGTCCTGGGAACACTGGACTGCGGCTTCGAAGGCCCGCGCACCAACACGTTTCAGATCATCGGCACGAAAGGCCACATCACCCTGGACAAGGCCTTCGACCCAGATCCGGGCGAAATTGCCCGCGTTACCGTGTCCTTCCGCGATGGCCGGAGCGAGTCTGTCGACATCGGGGAAGACCCGTTCAAGACCGAAATCGAACGGTTCAGCGCGTGGGTCCGCAACTCCGGACCCGAACTCGTCCAGAGGGAATTGACCGAACAAAACCTGGCCGTCCGCCTGGCGCTCCAGGAATCACTCGCCACCGGCTTGCCGCGGGATGTCAACGACGTACATGCCGTGGAGCACCACCTACTACAGGAGCAGTAATGACCATCATCAACCACTTCATCAGCGGAGCCGAGACTGCGGGCAGCGGAACGGGCACCAAGCCCGTCTACAACCCCGCCACGGGTGCAGTGTCGGCCGAGCTTCGCCTCGCCGACCTGGCTGATCTGGACGCCACCGTAGCCGCCGCGAAGAAGGCCGCTGCAAGTTGGGGCGACATTTCGCTGGCCAAGCGCACAGCGGTGCTGTTCAAGTTCCGTGAGCTCGTCGCTTCCCACGTGGACGACCTCGCGGCCCTGATCACCGCCGAGCACGGCAAGGTCCTCAACGATGCCAAGGGCGAGATCGGCCGTGGCTTGGAGGTTATTGAGTTCGCTTGCGGCATCCCGCAGTTGCTCAAGGGTGAGTACTCGGACCAGGTCTCCACCGGGATTGATGTTTTCTCCTTCCGCGAGCCAGTCGGCGTCGTCGCGGGCATTACGCCCTTCAACTTCCCGGTCATGGTGCCGCTGTGGATGGCGCCGATGGCGATCGCGACAGGCAACGCGTTCATCCTCAAGCCTTCGCACCGCGTTCCGTCGGCCGCGATGCTGCTGGCCAAGCTGTTCCAGGAGGCAGGGCTGCCGGACGGCGTCTTCCAGGTCCTCCACGGAGATCGCGATGTCATCTCCGGGCTCCTGACGCACCCGGACGTGGACGCCATCTCCTTCGTGGGATCCACCCCTGTTGCCAAGCACATCCTTGAAGTGGCGACGGCGCACGGCAAGCGGGTCCAGGCCTTGGGCGGGGCGAAGAACCACGCAATCATCATGCCCGACGCCGACCTCGACAACGCCGCCGACCATCTGGCCGCAGCCGCGTTCGGTTCCGCCGGTCAGCGGTGCATGGCAATCTCTGTTGCGGTGGCCGTCGGCGATGCCGCCGATCTGCTAGTCAAGAAGGTCGAAGAGCGTGCCCTCGACGTCAAGGTCAAGAACGGCACCGACGCAGACGCGGACATGGGTCCCGTGATCAGCCCCGAATCCCGTGAGTTCATCGTCAAGACGGTGACGGAAGCAGAACAGGCCGGCGCTGCGATGGTCGTGGACGGCAGGGACTTGGTGGTTCCCGGGCATGAGGAAGGCTTCTGGGTTGGCCCCACCGTGATCGACCACGTCAAGACCGAAATGAGCGCTTACCAGGAGGAGATCTTCGGGCCTGTCCTGGTGGTTGTGCGCGTGGAGGACCTGGATGAAGGCATCAGGCTCATCAACGCCAATCCCTATGGCAACGGCACCGCGATCTTCACCTCCTCGGGAGCGTCCGCCAGGAAGTTCCAACGTTCAGTGGACGTTGGAATGATCGGCATCAATGTGCCTCTGCCCGTTCCGGTGGCGTACTACTCCTTCGGCGGCTGGAAGGCATCGCTCTTCGGGGACAAGCACATCTACGGACCCGAAGGCGTGTCCTTCTACACCCGCGGCAAGGTCATCACCTCCCGCTGGCCCGAATCGACCCACGCCTCAGGAGCTTCCTACAACTTCCCGTCCAACTAGTCGCCACTCAACTGACTCGCAGTTGTTGTCGTTTTGAGCCCTCATAACGGCATTAACTGCGAGCTAGTCGGGTCGACGGGTGTTTTGAAACGGTGGCAGGATCGAAGCATGACTGTGTCGTTCACATGCCACACGCGTATCGGAATGGAACCCGGGGAGCTCTTCGATCTCTCCCGCAATGTCGACGCGCACGTCGGCTCCATGGCCAAGTCCCGGGAACGTGCGGTTGCCGGCGTCGTGTCCGGACTGCTCTCGGAAGGCGACGAGGTCACCTGGCAGGCCTGGCATTTCGCTGTACCTCTGCGAATGAGCAGCCGCATCACCCGGTTTCGATTCCCTGAATCGTTTACGGACGAGCAAGTGCGTGGCCCCTTTCGCTTCTTCCGGCACGTGCACGAGTTCATTCCCGACGACGGCGGCACGCTCATGATCGATCGCGTCGAGTTCGCGGCGCCTTTCGGCGTTGTGGGCCGGATTGCGGAGAAGGCTTTCCTCGGGCGATACCTGCGGAACCTCATCGAAAAGCGCAACGAATACCTTGCCCGCAACGGTGCCGCCGCATGATCAGGACGGCCCGCGCGGACGAACTGGAACGGCTCCGGGGGATCGAGTTCGCCGCGGGGGAGATCTTCCGCTCCTGTGGAATGGACGCCATCGCAGATGACGAGCCATTGACCGTTACGGAAATGGCTCTCTACCAGGCGCGCGGTGGTGCCTTGGTCTTTGCCGACACGTCAGATGTTCCCGTGGCCTATCTTCTGATTGAGCACCTCGACGGCAATGCGCACGTGGAGCAATTGAGCGTCCATCCGTCGCATGCGCGGCAAGGTCTGGGGAGCGAGCTGCTCGATGTTGCCGAAAAGTGGGCTCAGGCCGAGGGCTTGGAGTGGCTGACCCTGACCACTTTCCGGGATGTTCCGTGGAATGCGCCCTACTATCGCAGGCTGGGTTTCGAGGAGCTGGGCCCGGAGCTGTTGGACGATGGACTCCGGGGCATCCTCGAATGCGAGGGCTTGGTGGGCCTGAGCCGTTGGCCCAGGATCGCCATGCGGCGGCGCGTCAGGCCGATCCGCGGACAGGAAGATTCTGTCAGTCTGTATTGACAGGCCTGTGCCGTCAGTCCAAACTGACAGCATGAATGGTGATGAGCTGACTTCCTACATCCCGGCGACGGACCCGGCAATCGGGCTCCGCGCCGTTGGTGCCCTGCATCGCTTGGCTGAGAAGGTGGAGGCCACCAACGTGGCCCTCGCGCGGGAGCACGGTTGGTCCTGGGAGCAAATAGGTGATGCCTTGGGCGTCTCCAAGCAGTCGGTCCACGCCAAATACGGAAAGTGAGTCTGCCATGTTTGAACGATTTGCCGGCGAAGCCAGGACCGCTGTCCATGCCGGCGCCGAGGAAGCCAAACGCCGTGGAGACCGGAGAATCGGCACGGACCATTTGCTGCTGGGATTGCTTCACGACCCCGGGAGCTGCCGGACGTTGGAAACGGACCTCGAATCCGCCCGCGCCCAGCTCGATGCCCTCGACCAGCAGGCGCTGGAAGCCGTTGGCGTGACGCTGGGGGACTTCGGCCCGCTGAATGCGCCGAAGGGAAGCAGCCGGACTACCTTCACCTCGGCCGCCCGCTCAGTCATTCAGGACTCACTGATGCTGACCACCCGGGAGAAGGCCCGCAGGATCAGCACGCGGCACCTCTTGCTCGCACTGCTGGAGCGGCGCGAACCGGATCCGGCCGCCGTCCTGCTCCATAACCTGGGCGTGGATACCGCGGCACTCAAGGACAGGCTGCAGAACCCAGGTCCGGGAACTGAGTGAGGCGGCTCGAACCTGATTGTTTTGCGCGGCAAAATTCCGCTCGAGTGAACCACAGCTGAGTGAATCCTGTAAGCTCCCACAGGATCACGCAGCCGCCTTTTGAGGGGAACCGCCCGTGCAGGACACCATTACCGTACGTCCATCGTGGGGTCGTCGCCTTGCCGGAATCGAAGGCCTCCGGGGCATTGCGGCCCTATCGGTGATGGTTTACCACCTTGCTTTGACGACCTCATTCCAAGTGCAGACCGGGCCGTTGGAAATTCTCTTTTCGCTTTGCAACCAGGGCCTCACCCTGTTCTTCGTCCTCTCCGGCTTCCTGTTGTACAGGCCCTTCGTTTCCGCGATCGTGCAGGGCAGGCAGCTGCCGTCCATCCGCCGCTATGCATACAACAGGCTGCTGCGGATTTATCCCGCGTACATCGTGATCTTCGTTGTCACCGGACTCTTCGTCGGTTCCGTGTACCTTCACGGCAGCACTCACGGGTTCGGCCCGGAAAACATCGGCAGGCTCACGGATCCCCTCAAGATCGCAGCCAACGTACTTCTTGTTCACATGTTCATTCCGGAGTACGTCATGAGCGGCCTGCCGGTGTCGTGGTCATTGACGGCTGAGATCACCTTCTATTTTGTCCTGCCCTTGGTGGCCTTTCTTGCCCTGTGGAGGATTCGAAAAGGATCGAGGAAGACTGCCGCCTTGGTGTGCGCGCCGCTTGCCATGGTCATCGTCGGCCTGGGCATTACGCTTTGGGCCAGTGACGCGGCAAGCCGAATGAGCCCGATCGATGCAGCGAACTTCGGCTTCGGGCAGACTGGCAGTGCAGTCTTCCTTCGGAGCTTCCTTGCGCAGGCGGATCTCTTTGGATACGGAATGCTCGCCGCCGTGGCAGTGGTCGTGATCCACGAACGCGGCGTGGAGCGGGTGCAGACCCGGGTCAAGGCAGCACTAGTCCTGGTCGCGGCGCTGATCGAGCTCCTGGCCCTTGAATTCGCCCGACCCGTAATTTCCACGGTCTCCGGGGTGGCTGCGGCGTTGGTATTGCTCGCAGTCGTATTACCGTCATCCCGGGGAGACGACCTGAATCGGACGGCCCGTGTTCTCGAATGGTTGCCATTCCGCTTCACGGGCGTCATGAGTTACAGCATCTATCTCTGGCATCTGCCCGTCATTTTTTGGCTAATGGGGCATCACCGGACGTTCGGCCAAAACACTCTCGCCTTGCCGCTCAACGGGCTCCTCGTCCTGGCCATCACACTGTCCTTGTCCACCTTGACTTACTACTTTGTAGAGCGCCCGGCGATGAAGCTGAAGAGGCCGGCGTTGAAGGTACAACAACCCGAACCTCAACAGGAACTAAGCGTTAAGCGCTGAGGATGTAGAATCGGCCTCCTGTCTGCAATTTTCTTTTGGGGGTCCCCGCTTGGCTGTCCTGACCGTGCGCCGTCGCGCCTTTTTCGCTCCTACTGTCCGCTCGCGGAACCCTGTGGTGTACGCGTCGATCGTCCTGGTCTCGGCACTGATTTCGCTGGCGCGACTCCCGGGCCCGGCTATCGGAACCCTGTGGGCCGAAGATGGCGGGATCTTCATCAATGACGTGCTCAAGGACGCAGGCCTCCGGGGCATCTTTGCCCCCTACCAGGGCTACCTCCACGTCGTGCCCCGCGGGGTGGCGTGGCTGGTCGTAAGACTGCTTCCTGTGGACGCGTGGGCGATCGCGGTGACCGTGGCGGCGTGCCTGATCGTGGGCGGCGTGGCCGCGCTCGTGTTCCACTGCTCGTCCGCGCTGTCCAGTAATACCTGGGTCCGGCTTGGGTTCGCAGCGGTGCCCGTCTTGGTCGCTGCCAGCCCTGAGGAGGCTCTCGGAAACCTCGCAAACCTGCATTGGTACTTCCTGTACTTGGCGCCGTGGCTCCTTTTGAAACGGCCCCGGACATGGGCCGAGGGTGTCCTCCTGACGGTTGCGGCGCTGCTCGTGGGCCTTACGGAAATACAGGCCGCAGTGTTCGTCCCCCTGTTTCTCTACAGGCTGCGGGACGCACGCCTTTGGGGTCCGAGGCTAGCCCTCCTCGTTGGCGTTGGGGCGCAGGTTTTCACGACGCTGGCGTTCCCGCGCGAAAACCCGGCCGCACCGCCGGTGAATTGGCTATCGGTCGTATACGGGTGGTTCGTCGACGGCCCGTCCGCCGTAATGTTCGGTACCGCCGGACAGATATCCCGCGTGGTAGTCCGTTTCGGTTGGGTGCCCGTGGTGCTGGCGGGGGTCCTCTTCCTTGCAGCGACCGCGCTCATCCTTGTTCGGGGTGGAACGCGCGAGAGGGTTGCCGCAGGCGCGTTCCTGGGCGGCTCGGTCGTCATAGCGTGCGCAGCCGTGGCCCTGAACTTCCGGCCGTTCCTCGACTACGCCGCTTTCGACGACGCCGGCTGGAACGCCTTGCACCTCGGGCGGTACGCTGTTGCGCCGTCCATGTTCCTGCTCGCACTCTTGCCGCTTCTGGGCGAGGTTCTGGGGCGCTCTGCACGGCCGGCGGTGCTCGGCGTTTTGGCCGTGCTGATGCTCGTCTACTTCTTCCCCGTGGCCGTGGGGCGCGAGTTCGGACCAATCTGGGCGGACCATCTCGAGCAGGCCCGAGCGGCATGCCGGACGCCCGGGGCCGAACCGGAGCAGATCGTTCCGATCGCCCCGACGGATTGGTCGATCAAAGGCGTCAAGCTCCCCTGTCGCATCCTCGACTGACCCGGATGGGGGGTCCGTGCGCTAGGTAGCGATGAGTTCGGCTTCGCTGCGCTCAACATTCCGGGGAAAACGCGGGATGCGCGGAAAGAGGATCCTGTGTGAGATGACTGCACCCGCAACAAGTACCAGGAGGTATGCGGTTGTCAGCCCTTCCCAAGTGAGGGGCGGCTGCCACAGCGGATCGAACATTTCCGTCCAGTTCGTATGGGTTTGGAGACCTATCGTGTACCGCCGGAGGACAAACACAAAGAGGTAAACGTGTACGCCAACGGCTCCGGCAAAGAGCCACGGAGACAGGGAACGCGCCCATGGTCCCCGTGGTGTCGGGCGCATGCGCATGGCCACTCCGCAGGCGAGCAGAAGCAAGACAAACAGGGCCAGCAAGTATCTGCCCTGCCAGATGTAGCCAATTTGCTGTATTACCTGGGCCTGAAGGATGGGCGGCAGGATCAATACCGCGACAAGCAGGATCCAGACTGCGGGCCGGGCCCGCAGAGGCCGTGCGGTGAGGCCGCCGATGATGACGGCCGCAAAGGCAAAGTGCCAGAAGGCGTAGACCGCGGCGGGTGCGCCGGTGTCCAGCCAGCCCATGATTCCGATATAGCCGGACGCATAGTCGAATGAGCGGTCCAGCATCGTGACGAAGGCCTGGTCCGGTGTCACATCACTGGGGGTACCCGTCAGGCTGCTCAGGCTATTTGCCGCGACCAGCCAGGCGAGACTGGCAGCGCAACCAAGGCCGATGAGCGCGGTCATGGCCAGGCCCAATCGGTTCTTCACGACGGCGACCATCGGCTTTATTCCGAAAATCAACACGGCTGAAACTAGCGCCACCGCCAGCCAGAGCAACGAAAGAGCGCGGGTATTGGCCAAAACGGCTCCGGAAATCCCGACAATAACGATGCTTGTCCGAACGTTCTTGAGATTCCGGTAATTCTCGAGAACGACGCATAGGTTGAGAAACAAGGCAGAAGTCGTAACCACTTCAAGCGCATTGGGATTGATCGAGCCGTTGAGAAAAAGCACCATCGGCGTGATGGAAACCAGGCAGCTCGCCATTGGCCAGAAGCGACGGCGCAATGACGCCGCAGCGCCGATGGTGGCCGCAAGGAACACTGAGCAGATCAGGGCACTGATCAGGCGCATCAGGTAGATCGCGGGCTCGCCCGCCATGAACCGTGAGGGAAGGCCGACCATCGCGTAGTACATCGGGTTGTAATTGCCGGCGCTCGTTTGGGCTTGCACGAGGTCCCGCGCTGCGGGGTCGAGTGGAGGTGCGCACGCAGGCGTCATGGCGATTTTGAAAGCGAAGCAACCTTGGGCGCTGATGGTGGAAATGTATCTCGGAACCGTGACAATAGTCTGCTCGCCCTGCTTGCCTGTTGAGCTTCCCGTGAGCTCACCACGGGCGACTGCCGCGGCTTTGATGGTGTGGGCCGGCTCGTCGGGCACTGACATCAGGGGTGAGGCGAACACCCAAATCATGGAAAGCACGGCAATGATGGGGAACGCAATGAACGTGAACCGCAGTGTGGGCAGTGCGCCCGGCCTGCGTGCTGCGCGTGGCAGGGCTGGAGAATTGGTAACCATCGTCCTGATACGTTATCGCACCCGATCGCCAACAACCCGGCTGGACGAGACCGCCTGAAGCCGGTCGAAACAGGCCATCGGCACGGTTTGGCGGTTCGATGCGCGGCGTTTCGCTGGAACCGGAGCCGTTATGATTGATCGAGCCTTGCGGTCGCTGAGGCGAGGCTGTCTCCGCCGGAAGCCGCAGTTTATATGACATTGACGATTTTGGGGTGCTAACAGTGGCGCTAGACCCGCGTGCTCAAGTGACGCGCTTGGTGGGCTTTGTCCACCGTAGCCACCTCTTGAAATTCTTGATCGTGGGAGGGCTCTCCTTCGCCATTGATCTTGGCCTGCTGGTTCTGTTGCACGAAGGCTTTGGGGTTGACTTGTGGTTTGCCACGCCAGCTGCTTTCCTCGCGAGCCTCGTCTTCAACTATTTCGTCCAGCGCTCATATACTTTCCAGTCCAATAACCGGCAGCACGTCAGCATGTTCCGGTACGGCCTCCTAGTCGTTTTCAACGTCTTCGCAACGGACATCATCGTCAATCTTTTCGATAGCCTCGCCCTCACCTATGCGGGTGGAAAAGTAGTGGCCACGGTTTCGACAATGACCTGGAATTTCTTCCTCTACAAATACTGGATTTTCCGCACCGATGCCCGTAACTCCGGGAAAGATCAACAAGACGATTCCGAATTCAGCCCCACTGCCGCAGACGGCTGATCAGCCGGCTACCAGCTCTACCTCGTAGCCGTCGGTATTCACCAGATAGGCGGCGTAGTGGCCCGGCCCGCCGGCGTGGGGATATTTGCTCTCGAACATCTCGTACCAGCCCGAGTCCGCGCCGAGCTCCCGGAGCCGGTCCACGTTCTCCCTGGTGCCGGCATGGAAGGCGAGGTGGTTGAGCCCGGGCTCCGTCCTGCGGTGCGTGCTTCCCGTGAGGGCCGCGGACTGTTCGATCACGATGTACGTGCCTCCGAGTTTCCAACTGCAGCCCTCGGGCCACTCCTGGAATTGTTCGTAGCCCAGTTCGGCCAGCAGCCAGCCCCATTCTTCCTGCGCCCGGCTGATGTGGGGTACCCAAATTTCTACGTGGTGCAGCGAACCCACCGGAACATCAGCCATGCGCAGAGTCTACGGTTGACGGGGGCCCGCGGGAATGCCGGGCAACTCCACGACAAATGCCGCGCCGCCCTCACGCGCCGCGCGCACACTGATGCGACCGCCCATCCGCTGCACGATCCTTGCCGCGATGGACAAACCGAGTCCGCTTCCAACCGGCCGTTCTCCGCTGTATCTGGCAAAGAGCGCACCGCGTTCGAACGCGACGGAGGCATCCGCCTCCGTGAGGCCAGGGCCGCCGTCGCGCACTTCAACGGTGAGTCCGTTGCCGGAAAGGTAAGCGGCGAGCACAACGGGAGCGCTTTCAGGGGTCACGCGCAGCGCGTTTTCCAGCAAGCCGTCCACCACTTGGCGCAGGCGCTGGCCATCGCTGCGGACCGGCAATGGCCCGGAAGGCAGTTCGAGCCGACCGGCAATTCCGTTCTGGACGCACACCGCTTGCCAGGCCTGCCAACTCTCGCGCAGGATCAAGGATGCGTCCACAGGCTGGAGTTCCACGCGGAAATCATCGGACTCAAGCCGTGCCAATTCCAGGAGATCGCGGACAAAACGGTCCAGGCGGTTGGTTTCGGCCACGAGCGTCCGTCCGACCCCGCTCACGTCGTCTCCGCTGACCACGCCATCGGCAAGCGCTTCGGCGTAGCCCCGCAGCGCGGTAAGTGGTGTCCGGATTTCGTGCGAAATGGAGAGCAGGAACTCGCGTTGGCGGCCCTCGCTGGTACGGAGCGCGGCGTCGAGGGCCGCCAGCGCCTGCGACACCTCCACCACTTCGGCCGGGCCGCCGGGTGCTACGGCCACGGATCGTTCTCCGGCTGCGAGCCGATGGGCCGAATGCGCCGTACGCACCAGCGGCCGGCTCAACCATTGCGCCAACAGGCCACCGGCGACGATGGCGAACACGAGGCAGACCGCGAGGGCAATCAGCATGCGGCTCAGGAGGGGAGCGGCGGCCGCGCGGATTTCGGACACGGGCTGCGCCAGCACCACGCCTCCGCCGGCCGCCAAGGGCCGGGCTTCGAGGACCACGGTGTTTTGTGGACCGTTCACCGACGTCGAGACCGACTTTCCGGTCAATACCTCCGCGACGGTCTTTGCATCCACCAGCCTCGCCCCGCCGCCTGTCACGCGGCCGTCGGTGCTGATTTGCGCGAGCCTCGCGCCGTGCGTGAGCAGATCTGTGCGCAGGTCCTGCAGGCTCCCAAGGCTTGACTGCTTGCTGAGGGAATCGGCCTCGACCGCGAGGTACTTCTTGGCTTCGTCAACCGCCGTGGCGTTGACCAGTTGCGCCGCCAGAAGGCCGGCAAGTACGACGGCGACGGTCGCGACGGCGGCGATCACCGCCGTCGTGCGTCCGGCCAGTGTGCCGAACCAGCGCCTCACGTGGCTCCTCCGGCGCCGGGACGGAGCACGGACGAATGGGGAGGCGCGGCCGAATAGCCGACGCCGCGGCTCGTCGCGATGGGGGAGTGCTCGCCGAGCTTGGCACGGAGCTGCGCGATGTGCACATCCACTGTCCGCCCGGCGGCATAACTGGCCTGCCCCCACACGGCGGACAGGAGCTGCTCCCGGGAAAAGACCCGGCCAGGCTGCGCCATGAGGTACGCGAGGAGGTCGAATTCGGTGGCCGTCAGGGTGAGTTCCTCGGTTCCCGCGCGTGCGGTCCGGTTCAGCGGATCCAGTTCGACGCTGCCCAGCACGAGCGGTTTGGAACGTGGGGTTCCTTCGGTCCGGCGCAGGACCGCCTTGACCCGCGCCACTAGTTCGGAGGGCGAAAACGGCTTGGTGAGATAGTCGTCCGCGCCCAATTCCAGGCCAAGGACGCGGTCCACCTCCTCATCCCGGGCCGTGACGAACAGTACCGGCGTCCAGTCCTCTGCCTGCCGCAGTTGCCTGCAAAGCTCGATCCCGTCCAGACCGGGCAGGCCGACATCGAGAATCACCGCGACCGGTTTGAGTCGCTTGATCTGTGCCAACGCGGACACCCCGTCCCGCTCAACGTGTACACCGAAACCCGCGCGGCCCAGATAGAGGCGTTGGATATCGGCAATTGCCCGTTCATCCTCGGCAATCAGCACCAATCCGCGGCTGTCTTCCATGCGTCCATTCAACAGCAAGGATCAAGCCTGTGGAGCGTCCTCGTCGGCCGCCGGGGACGGTTTTACATTCCTCGAACATTGGCCGAACACTCAATTCATGCGGCCGGACCAGAGTGTGGTGAAGAGCGCTGGCGGATCGACCACCGGCCGGAACAAAGGACACGGACCATGAACAACAGCATCCCGAGCTCCAGCACCCCCGTTGAGGGCCGCAAGCGCACCAAAGCGCGCACCGCCGTCGTCAGCGTCCTCGCAGCAGGCCTCCTGCTGGGCGGCGGCGTGATCGCCGCCAACGCCGCAACCGCAAGTAGCCCGAGCACGACGGCGGCAGCCACCTCCCAGTCCGAGGCCACGGCAGCGACGGCAACGGCAACGGCGGCGGCCAAGACGGCTCTCGCGCGGCATCCGCTCGCGGCGGCCCTGCGGTTCTTCGTGAACGGTGACAGCAGCAAACCGAACTACGGCCAACGAGCCGCGAAGATCGCCACGTTCATCCTGGACAAGCGCCCGAAACTGGCCGCGAAGCTTCCAGCCGCGCTGCAAGCGGACCTGAAAGCGCTGAAGGACGCAGCCGACGGCGACCGGGTGGCCAAGGCAACCCACATCAGGGACACAGCCCTGAACGGCGGCTACGGCCCGAAGATCCAGGCGCAGGCAAAACGCATGCAGGAGCAGAAAGCCGACCGCAAGGCTTAAACGGCGGCAAGGCTGGTTATTTGTGGCGGGACCGCCACAAATAACCAGCCTTGTTGTGCAGACGCGGGCCGCCCGCAGCCCCCGTCCGCCCTGTGTCTGGACCGGCAGTGTGCCTAGGCCGGAACGGGGTCCCGGTCCGGATCCGCCGCTACGAGGGGACCGTCGTCGAACGGCATTTCGTCGAGGTCGATCAACGGGTTGGTGTCCTGGGTGGCAACCAGCTCGCGGGCTTCGGCCTGCGTGTCCACGCTTGGCATGGAGCCCGGAAGTGGCCGCTGTGCGGATTCGCGCAGGAAGTAGATGGCGATTGCGCCAACCACGGACGTTCCCATGAGGTAATACGCGGGCATCATGTCGTTGCCGGTGCCTTGGATCAAGGCGGCGACAATGAATGGCGTGGTGCCGCCGAAGATCGCTACGGAGAAGTTGTAGGCGATGCCCATTCCCCCGTAACGGCTCGAGGTCGGGAACAGCGCCGGAAGCGCGGAGGCGAGGTTGGCTATATAGAACGTGACCGGGAAGGCGATCAGGGCCAGGCCGGCAAGCGTGGACCAAATGTCGCCGATGCCGATCAGCAGGAAGGCCGGAACAGCGAACACGACCGTGCTGACGGCCCCGATCCACAGGACGGGCCGGCGGCCGATCCGGTCGGAGAGCTTGCCCGTCAACGGGATGCAGACTGACATGACGACCAAAACGGGGATGGTCAGCAGCGTGCCATGAATAGGGTCGTAGCCCTTGGACTCGGTCAGGTACGTGGGCATGTAGGAAGTCAGCATGTAGCCCACCGTGTTGGCGGCGGCGGCGAGGATCATGGCGAGGATGATCTGGCGCCAGTAAGCCTTCACGATGCCGATGGGACCCTTGGCTACCGCGGCGTCGCCCGCTGCGGCGTCCGCGGCGAGGGCCTCCTGGGCATCCAAAGTGGCTTGGAACTGGGGTGATTCCTCGATCTTGCTACGGAAGTACACGGCGATGACGCCGAGCGGACCCGCAATGAGGAAGGGCAGACGCCAGCCCCAGTCCTCCATGGCCGATTGGCCGATGGTGAGCTGCAGGATGGACACGAGCGCCGCGCCAAGGGCGAAGCCGATGTAGGAGCCCATGTCCAGGAAGCTCGCGAAGAAACCGCGGCGCTTGTCCGGAGCGTACTCGCTCACGAACGTGGTGGCGCCGGCGTACTCGCCGCCGGTGGAGAAACCCTGGACAAGCTTCAGGATGACGAGCAGTGCCGCTGCCCAGATACCGATTTGTGCGTAACCGGGCAGGAGTCCGACGGCGAAGGTGCTTGCCGCCATCAGCAAGAGTGTTGTGGCGAGCACCTTCTGGCGGCCCACCTTGTCGCCCAACCACCCGAAGACAACGCCGCCGAGGGGGCGTGCCACGAAGGTTGCGGCGAATGTTCCCAGCAGGAACAGGGTCTGCACGGACTTGTCCGCCTCGGGCAGGAAGACCGGCCCCATCGTGGTGATGAGGTAGCCAAACACGCCGACGTCGTACCATTCCATCGTGTTGCCGACGATCGTCCCGCCGAGTGCTTTTTTCAGCATGGGCTGGTCAACGACGTTGACGTCGGATACCTTGAGTCGACGGCGTGTTGGAAGTTTCAATTTTGAGGCACCGCGTGGTGCGTTCTTGCTCGTTGCAGCGGCGTTCCTAGCGCCTGCTGAAGAGTCGGTGATGCTTCGGTCTGTGGGCATTTGTGTTTCTCCTAGGGAGATCATTTGCTTGCGACATACAGCTGCTCCGCTCTGGGCAGGGTTTCAATTTTACGCGAGATTCGCCCAATCTTAGAGTTGGGCTCCGAATTTCGGGGCCATTCCGGGCCCTTTCGGGCACAAATGTCTGACATCCACGGACCCCCTCCAGCCCCGGAATCACGCGGATTTTGGCGTGCTCCGGAGGTGCGTTACCAAATTGTTTGATTCAGGGCCCCGGAACGCACAGTTTGCTGATCATTTCCGGTGGATTGCCCGTTGTTTTCCCAACACCACCGTGGCATCGAATTCTCCAGAATGGACCACCCGCGCGGACAGCCCGGCGTCCTCGAACAGGGCCGCCGTCGTCGCGGCCTGCCGGACGCTCGTTTCGATCAGCAGCCGACCACCGGGAGCCAGCCACAACGGAGCCTCCCCAGCGATCCTGCGCTGCACATCCAAACCATCCGAGCCGCCGTCGAGCGCCACCCGCGGTTCATGCAGTCGGGCCTCTGGCGGCATCATCCCGATCGAGTCCGTGGGGACGTAGGGAGCGTTGGCCACCAGGACGTCAACCCGGCCGCGAAGAGCGTCCGGCAGCGCCGAATAGAGATCGCCTTCGTGCACCTGGCCGCCCACCGGGCCGAGGTTACGGCGGGCGCAGCGGACCGCAGAGGGGTCGACGTCGGCCGCGTGAAGCTCGATGCCGCCCGCCGCGGCAAGCAAAGCGGCGCCGACGGCACCCGAACCACAGCAAAGATCGACGACGACGGCGCCCGGCCGGGCGAGGCGGGCCGCCGCCTGGACGAGGTACTCCGTGCGGCGCCGGGGGACGAAGACGCCAGGGTCCACGGCGATGTGTTGGCCGCAGAACTCTGCCCAGCCCAGGAGGTATTCAAGGGGTAAACCCGAGACGCGTTGTTCCACCAGGCAGTCAAGCTCCTCGGGAGCGTGCGCCGCGGCGATCAGGAGCCGGGCCTCTTCTTCGGCGAAGACGCAACCGGCAGAACGGAGCCGTGCCGTGACGGCGGAATGGGACGGCTGGAACGTGGGTGCTGACATAGGAGAGCCTTTCGGGGTACCGAGGGGTGCTCTCCGGGCCATGCTAGCCGAGGGTGGAGTCGGGAACCACGCCTGAAACGGCTTCGACGAAAGCCGGGGTTCACAAACACAGCCCGGAGTGTCTAGGGTGGGTGCATGGGAACACTGATTTTTGAATAGGCCAGCGGGTCACCGCTGAGTTTGAACCGACAAAAATCCATGCCTGTTGAGGCTTCGCCTCCGCGCCGTTCCTGTTGCTTTCACTAGACCCCAGGGTCTCGCAGCGGACGTCGCGTCCCGATACCTCCTCCGGCACATCAAGAGCTCTAAGGAGTCCACTGCATGACACCGAACACACCCGAAACCGACGCCGGGCAGGAACCAGAAGCGCAGGAAACCATCGCCCCGGCGGCCGGTGTCAGATCGAAACTGACTGACGCCCAGAAGGAGATGCTGGCCAGCAAGTCCCGTGGCGGGGCAGGGAACGGCTGGCAAAGCACCGGAAAAGGACACAAACCCACTCAGGCGAGTGGCAAGCTGGCCAAGTCCGAGAAGAAAGTCCGCTGGTAGATCCTGCAGACAAGCGGACCGCTCCCACCTAGTATGGAAAATCCCTTCGTTTCAATGCAGAAAGGAAGAACAATGGCTGCGAAGCACGTTGAGCAACAAATCAACTCCGAGGTGGCCAGCCACTTGGTCGAGTCCATGGATAAAGCGCCCATGCCAGCCCCGGCAACGGTGGCCATGGCCCTCGGCTCGACCCAAGGACCGGCCTGGCCGGACGTCAGCGGCAAGGCCAAGCACCCCAAGGACCGCGGCGCAAGCCACGGCCGCGTAGGCCAGCAGGCGGCAGTCACCGCGGTCCACCGCACCAGCCGTCCGCAGATGCCGCACTCCTCCTAGGAACCCACCCTCCTCAGCCCAACTGACTCGCACTTAATGTCGTTCTGAGCCCTCATAACGACATCTGCTGCCAGTTAGTTGGGCTGAGTTACGTGCGGGAGGCGTAAGCGTGCGGGCCTGGGTTATGCGCGCTCGACGTCGTCGGGAGACTTGTCGGGGCGCCAGCCGCGCCAGACGGGATGGCGCATTCTCTCGGCGCCGGTCCAATCGCCGAACGTCACCTCTCCCACGAGCTCGGGCGAAACCCAGTGCGCCGTGGCGGCGTCCTCGGCCGGGATGTCATGGAACGGAGAGTCCGGGCGATCGAGACCTTGCAGGCGCTTCAGGATATCGCGCAGTTGCCAGTCCTTGAACCCTGTGCCCACCCGGCCCGCGTAGCGCAGCTTGTCGCCGTCGGGAATCCCCACCAGCAACGCGCCAATGGTCCCCAGCCTCGTCCCGGAGCCGGGCCGCCAGCCACCCACCACCACTTCCTGCGTGCGTTCCAACTTGAGCTTGATCCAGGACCTGCTGCGCCGCCCCGGCTGGTACCGGCTATCCGCGCGCTTGGCCATGACGCCCTCCAAGCCAAGCTCGCCGGCGCTGGCCAGGATGTCGTCAAGGTCATGTTCCAGGATCTCGGACACATGGATAGGGGAACCCTGGGCCGGCAGCTTGGCACGGAACTCCGCCAGCTTTTCCCGGCGCTCGCTGAGCGGCAGGGACGTGAGGTCGGCACCGCCGTGGGACCCGGCGTCGTACAGGAGATCGAACACCATGAGCTGCACGGGGACCGCGGCCCGGGCACGTTCGACGTCGCCGGGCTTGAAGAGGTTCATCCGCTTCTGGAGCAGCTCGAAGCTGGGCCGGCCGTTCTTGCTGAGTGCGACGATTTCGCCATCGGCCACGAAGTCGTGGTCAGGCCAATAGCGCGGATCCGCCAGTTCGGGGTAGGTGGGTGTCATGTCGATCCCCGAGCGGCTGGTCAACCTGATCTTGCCGCCCGAGCCTGAAACGATCGCCCGGAAACCGTCCCACTTGAGCTCAAACAGCCAGTCGCCGGAGGAGACATCGGCGGTTGTCCCGGAGGTTGCGAGCATGGGCGCGTAGCTGGGGGTCCCGATCGGTTGGGGCCGGGAGTCAGGCAACAGCACCGTCCGATGGCCCGGTTTGTCCTTCATCAGGTGGATCAGCCATTGCGACGGCGACTCCCCGGTGTGGATGAGCGCGAAGCGGCGGGTCCCGTGCAATCCGCCGCCGGGCTTTCCGGTGAGGGTAGCGATGACTTCCTTGCCGTCGCGCCATTTTTCGCACTCGAACTCGCCGCTGTCCCAGATGCTGACCGTCCCGGCACCGTATTCGCCCTTCGGAATGATGCCCGCGAATTGCGCATACTCCATCGGGTGGTCCTCCGTGCGCACCGCGAGGTGGTTCTTGTCCGGAGTGTCGGGCACGCCCCGCGGCAAGGCCCACGACGCCAGGACGCCGTTGTGCTCCAGCCGGAAATCCAGGTGGAAACGGCGGGCATGGTGCTCCTGGATGACGAAAATTCCGCCGGGCGGATTGGGTTCCGCGTCGGACTGGAGGGGGCGCGAACCGGCTTGGTGCTCGACGGCGGGAAACGGTTCGGGGGTCCGCTGCGGATCGCGCTTGTCCACGTAGCTGGCCAGCCGAGGGTTCAAGGCCGCGCCCCCGACGGCGGTGCTGACGCCGGCCGCGCCGGTGCCCGCGCGGTGCGAGTGGGGCGGGCCGCCGTCGTCGTTCTTGGTTCTGGAACCGCCGTTCGAGTGCGAAGTGGCGTGCCCGCCCGCCACCGCGGCGAAGGGGTCCTTTCCCCCTTTGACGCGCTCCATGACGGCCGTGAAGTCCAGATGCTCGAGCTTGGGCGATGCGAGTTCGCGCCACGTCCTCGGGGCGGCGACCATGGGGTGGGCGCGACCGCGGAGGGAGTACGGCACGATGGTGGTCTTGTTCCCGCTATTCTGGCTCCAATCCACCAGCACCTTGCCGTTGCGCAGGGTTTTCTTCATGTCGCTGACCACGAGGTCCGGATGGTCGGCCTCAAGCGAGCGCGCCAATTCGTGCGCGAACGCGGAGACCTGCTCCCATTTGCGGGTGCCATCCAGTCCGGCGTAGAGATGGATCCCTTTGCTGCCGCTCGTCACAGGAACCGGATCGAGGCCGATGTCCTGCAGGATGCTGCGAGCCAACTTGGCGACTTCGACGCATTCGGAAAGGCCGGTGCCGGGACCGGGGTCGAGGTCCAGGACAAGGCGGTCCGGCGGCAGCATGGTCCCGTCGGCGTCCACTTGCCATTGCGGCACGTGGATTTCCAAGGCTGCAATCTGGGCCAGCCAGGTGAGCGTGGCGAGGTTGTTGACGAGCGGATAAACGTTGCTGTGTTCCCTGTGCTGGATGGTGACCCGGGGAACCCATGACGGCGTGGAGTCGTCCAGGTTCTTCTGGAAGAACATAGGCCCGGGATCCGACGTGGTCCCTACTCCGTGGACCCAGCGCTTCCGGGTGGCGGGCCGGTTGGCGGCAGCCGGGATCAGGAACGGGGCAACGGCGGCATAGTATTCGAGCACTTCGGCCTTGGTGGTGCCAGTCTCCGGGTAGATGATTTTGCCCAGGTTGGTGAGCGTCAGTTCATGGCCTTCAACGTTGACGCGTTCCTTCTGGCTGGTTGCCACCTCTTCACCTCCGCCGTGTTGTGATGTTCACTTAGTGCATGAGGGCCATATGGAAGGGTTCTATCGCGTTCGGGCTGGTCAACGTACCCGTCAAGCTCTACAGCGCCACCGAGGACCACGATGTCAGTCTCCACCAGGTCCACAACAAGGACGGAGGCCGAATCCGTTACCAGCGGAAGTGCGAAATCTGCGCCTCTGTTGTGGATTACGAGGATATCGACAAGGCCTACGAAGAGGAAGGCCGCACCGTGGTGCTGTCGGCGGCCGATTTGAAGTCGCTGCCTGCGGAGAGCAGCCGCGAAATCGAGGTTGTGGAGTTCGTTCCAGCTGAGCAGTTGGACCCCATCATGTACGAGCGGCCCTATTATCTCGAGCCGGATTCCAAGTCGCCCAAGGCCTACATGCTTCTTCTGCGCACTTTGCAGGACACCGAGCGCGTGGCCATTGTGCAGTACGCCCTCCGGCAGAAGACCAGGCTGGGCGCACTGCGGGTACGGGGCGATGTGCTGATGCTGCAATCCCTGCTCTGGGACGACGAAGTCCGCGAAGCAAACTTCCCTTCGCTGGAAACCGACGTCAAGATCTCGGACAAGGAACTTGAGATGTCCTCGGCCCTGGTGGATTCCATGGCGCGCGACTTCGAGCCCGAGCAATACACCGACAACTACCAAGTTCAATTGCGCCAACTCATCGCGGCCAAACTCGAAAAGGGCGACTCCATCGACACCGAGGAGACGTTCGGTGTGGCAGCCAGCGAAGGGGAAGGTGGCGAGGTCATCGACCTCATGGAAGCCCTCAAACGGAGTCTCGACAAGAAGCGCGGCAAAGCGTCTGCCGGCTCGTCCGACGAGTCCTCCGCTGAAGGGTCCGACGACGGCGCCACAGCCAAGGCGGCCAGCAAGCCGCGGGCGAGGGTCAAGAAAGCCTGACGCGCCGCCGTCGTGCGCTTCGTGAAAGCTGGGCATGCTCCAAGTGGCCTGCGCCGGAGCAAGGCACATGTCCCATGGATGGCCTAGTGGTTTCGCAACGCAGAGATCAGCTCGGATTTCTTCTTGCTTGAGTACCCTGTGAGCCCCAGTTCCTTCGCCCGGGACTTCAATTGGGGCACAGTCCAGTCTTCATAGTCGCCCGAGGTGCCGCCGCGTCGGCCGATTTCCTTGCGGCCCTCCTTGGCAGCGGCATTCGAGATCCTCGCGGCCTTTTCCTTCGAGGCGCCATCCTCACGGAGGCTTTCGTAGAGTTCCGGATCCTTGAGGCTGGGATTCTTCTTGTTTGGCATGCGATCCTCCTTTGGTCAAGATCCGGGCTAGGACGGAAGCTCCATCCGGAACCCGCAGCGGCACTGCAACACCTTTGTGGCCAGGTACACGTCGAGAAGGTCGACGGCGGGGTCTTCGGTGGACACCGGTGCATACACGCTGTGGAATCCGGTTCCTGAGATCTTCATGGGTTCGCCGCAGTGGATGTATTCGCCGCCGAATTGCAGCACACCTGACACCGTGCCTCGCTGGTTCAGGATGGCTGCGACGTCCTGGAATGTTGCGGCATGGGCGTAGAACATATCGCATTCCACGCAGGTGTAGGCGACATCCACGAACTCTGCCGACGGTGGCTTCAGGGGCTCGATGGAATCGAGAATCACGTACTCGGCGGTGCCGCAATGGCCGCACCAGATTCGTTCCCCTTTGGGGAGGGGCGCGCCGTTGGGAACAAGCGGGTCAGAGATAGTCGGCATCGACTTAACTCCTTGAACCAGGAAGTGCGGCTCCCGCGCGAGGCGGAAGCCGCACTTCGAGCGGATTTAATCCTTCTTGAAAGCGTCCTTGACCTTTTCACCGGCCGATTTCAGGTCGCTCTTGCTCTGATCCATCTTGCCTTCGGCTTCGAGTCTCTCGTTACCCGTCAGCTTTCCAGCCGCTTCCTTGGATTTGCCTGCAAGCTTTTCTCCGGCGTTCTGGATCTTGTCATCTGCACCCATGGACGTACTCCTTTGCTGGTAAAGGGACTTTCTTCGATTCGCCAAACGGTGTGGGGCCTGGCCGACAGGGCCAGGCGTCCTCACTGCAGTTGCCGGTCAAACTCCGTGTGACCTGCGGCCGGACATGAAGCTAAGGAGCCAGCCGATGGCCGCGACAATCAGGAGGACCACGCCGACCCAAAGGAGCCAGCTCACGGCCTGCGAGAAGCCGCCGACGAGCAGAAGAACGATTGCCACAACGCCTGCAATGATCAGAAGAGTGTTCACAATGACACATTCCTTACTTCAGCGGGACCGCTGGCAAGCGCCCGGGTCCCTTGCGATGTATTCGGTTGTCAGTTCGCTTGCGAACCGTTGTTCCCCGCCAGGCCCGAAGGCCCCGTGCAAGGTCTTGCTGTAGTGATACCGCCCCGGATTTTCAGGGTTTTCGTCCGGTAAGAACCGGCATCGACTTCCTCCATGGTACTACTAAGCACCCTTATCAAATCAAGTACTAAGTACGCTTACAAAGATTTTTGGATATCGTCGTAGGCTAAACGGAAGGTCGAGCGCAGGTTTCCTGCGCTCGCATCGGACGGTCGTTTAGGAGGAGAAAACGTGAAAGCATCGCAAACCCTGGCAGATAACCTCCAGTTGGTCCTGACGGATCTCATTGAACTCCAGCTCCAAGGAAAACAGGCCCATTGGAACATTGTTGGCCCCAATTTCCGGGACTTGCACCTGCAGCTCGACGAACTCGTCGCAGCCGCCCGGGAGTTCGCCGACGAAACCGCCGAAAGGATGCGGGCGCTCCATGCCCTTCCCGATGGCCGGAGCACCACCATCGCCGCCTCAACAAGGCTGGAGCAATTCCCCGCTGGATTGACCAAAACCAAGGACGCCGTGAAGCTGATCACCGATCGCCTGGAGCGGACGGTCCAGACCATGCGTGATGTCCACGACGCAGTAGACGAAGAAGACCCCACGACGGCGGACCTGCTCCACGCGTTCATTGCCCGTTTGGAGCAGCTCGCTTGGATGATCAGTGCCGAGATCATGTCGGCCAGTGCGTCCGTGGCAGATCCACAGGAAGCCTAGGAACCCGGCGAACGGCGTCAGTGCATGCCACGGCTCCGCCGCAGTAAACCGGGCACTCCGGGCATTTCCCGGCGAAGGTCCGGCCGCGGATTCAGCTACTACCACCCGGACGGATCGCTTATTTCGGGCGGGGAGCGCAAACGCCTCGACGCGATGGCGATACCTCCTGCATGGGCCGATGTCTGGATATGTCCGTTCGAGAACGGACATATCCAGGCAATGGGAGTGGACGACGCCGGACGTAGCCAATACATCTACCATCCGGAGTGGCGTGCCCGCCAGGATACTGAAAAGTTCGCCCGGGCCGCGCGGCTTGGGTCCATCCTGCCGCAGGCGCGCCGCCTGGTCTCCAGGCATCTGCGGGAGTCACCTTCCGAGAAGACTAAAACGTTGGCCGCGGCCGTACGGCTCATGGATCTCGGTGCCTTGCGCGTTGGTTCCGATGGCTACGCGCGCCGCAACGGCTCATACGGGCTCACCACGCTGAGGTGCAGACACGTGAAGGTCAACGGGGAAACGGTCTCCCTGCATTTCCCGGGGAAAAGCGGCCAAACCTGGGATTCCACCATCGAGGACCCGGTGCTCGCCCGATTCCTCGGACCCTTGGCAGGCAGGCCAGGCAAGGAGCCCCTACTGGTCTTCCAGAATGGTGAGGGAAGCGTCTCCCTGAATGCCGCGATGGTCAACGAGTACCTTCGCCACATCACCGGCGGCGACTACACGGCCAAGGACTTCCGCACGTGGAAAGGCACTGCAGCGGCCGGAATGGCGCTCGCAGGCCCGGCTTCAAAAGTGCCTGCCCGCAAACGAGTCCTCGAAGCAATCAAGCAAACCGCCGAACTTCTCGGCAACACGCCAACGGTGGCGAGGGCAGCCTACGTCGATCCTCGGATCGTGGAGGGTTTCCTGGCGGGTGATCTCGAACAGCTCAAGGCCAGCGAGTCGGATATCGCGGCCTACTTGGGGTCACTGCCTTGAATAATTTGCCCTGAAAAACAAAAGAGCATGCTCCCCGTTGGCTACGAGCGATGGACAGATGAGGAATATGTCCATCCCCGAGTGCCAAGGGAGAGCATGCTCAGGGGGGTTACTCGGCGTCGTGGTCCGTTTCGAGGATCTTCACGAGGCGGTCCAGGGCTTCGTCGGCCCCGGCACCTTCGGCACGCAGGACAACGACGTCGCCGAATGAAGCTCCGAGGCTCATCAGGGAGAGGATGCTCGCGGCGTCCATGGCGTCGTCGGCGGGCTCGCCTTCGCGGGCGATGGTGACCTCGATGTCCAGCTCGCCGGCGGCTTCGGCGAAGATGGCTGCCGGGCGTGCGTGCAGGCCGACGCGGCTGGCGATGGTGGCGGTACGTTCGGACATTGTTGCTCCTTCGATTGTGGGTTTGGGGAAAGTCTAGAGACCCAACTCGTCCAGGATAGGCAGCTGGGCGCGAACGGCTTGGCGCGCGGCGGATGCACTCGGGGCGGACAGCGCCGTCGTCGCGAGCTGTTGGGCCTGCGCCACGGTGACGGTGGCCAGGACAGCGGAAACGGCAGCCAGGGCGCGGGCACTCATGGAAAGCGTCGCGACGCCCAGTCCAACGAGTACGACGGCGAGGGCGGGGTCCGCGGCTGCCTCGCCGCATACTCCCACCGGCCGGAGGTTGCCGCCCGAGCTGGCGGCAGCGGCGCCGTCGGCGGTCAACTTCACGAGCTGAAGCACGGCCGGCTGCCAGGGGTCGTTGAGAGTGGCGAGAGGGCCGAGTTGGCGGTCCGCGGCCATGGCGTACTGGGTAAGGTCGTTGGTTCCGAGCGAGGCGAAGCTGACTTCGCGCAGCACGGAGGCTGCGGTCAAGGCAGCCGACGGGACTTCGACCATGACGCCCGGGGTCTTCAAACCGGCGGCGGAGCAGAGTGCAGCGAAATGCGCTGCTTCCTCGGCCGTGGAGATCATGGGAGCCATGACCCACACTTCGGCCCGGTTGGCGGCCTCTGCTGCCGCGATTGCCGCCAGTTGGCGTTCGAGGACGCCGGGGGACGTGAGGTCGGTGCGGTACCCGCGGACACCCAGCGCAGGGTTGGGCTCGTCCGCGTTGGTAAGGAACGGCAGGGGCTTGTCTGCCCCTGCGTCGAGGGTTCGGACCACCACTTTCTTGCCCGGGAAAGCAGCGAAGACGGCGCCGTAGGCGGCGATCTGCTCCTCGACGGTGGGTTCGTCGTCGCGATCCAGGAAACAGAATTCGGTGCGCAGCAGACCGACGCCCTCGGCACCGGCGTCGGCGGCCTTGACGGCGTCGGCACCCGTACCGACGTTGGCGAGCAGCGGAACCCGGAACCCGTCGGCCATGACGTTGCTCCCGCTGAACGCGGCAACGGTGGATGCCTGGGTGGCCCAAGCCTTGGCCGCAAGGCGGAGTTCCTCACCAGGGTCAACCGTGATGGTGCCGGCAGCGCCGTCGAAGTAGACCTCCGTGCCGTCCCCGATCTCGTCGACACCAGGGGCGGCGACGATCGCGGGCAGGCCGAGGGCGCGGGCCAGGATGGCGGTGTGGGACTGCGGGCCGCCGCTCGAGGTGATCAGGGCGATCACCTTGGCGGGGTCCAGGGTGGCGGTGTCTGCCGGGGCTAGGTCCTCGGCGGCCAGGATGAACGGAACGTCCGACGCCGGGATTCCCGGCGCGGGCAGTCCGCGCAGTTCAGAGACGATGCGGGCGCGGACGTCCAGGACATCGGCCACGCGCTCTGCCATGTAGCCGCCGAGGGCCTTCAACGAATCGGCAACCGTGGCTGCTGCCTCCCAGATGGCCCGCTCGGCGGTGCGTGCGCCGCCCGGGGCCTCGGGGGAGAGGAGCCTGATGGCCGATTTCACCAGCATGGGATCGGCGGCCATCAGGGCTGTTGCTTCCAGGACCTCTTTGCCTTCGCTGGACGCCGTCGCGGCCCGGGCACGGAGTTCCGCCTGCACGGCCTTGGCGGCATCCTTGATGCGCTGGCCCTGCGATTCGACGGTAACGTCCGCAGGAATATTGACGTTCTCACGGGGCTCTTGCACCGGCTTCGGCATCTGCCGAACCGGCCCCAGAACACGCCCCGGGGCAACGCCTACACCTGAAAAGGTCTGCATGGATTAGTCCTCTACTTCGCTTATTGGCGGGTTGTTCAGGCTGCGACCGGAACAGGAGCCTGCTCGGCCTCTACCGGCTTCCGGACTGCCCAACGCTTGAGTGCGAGCAGGACCAGGGCGGTGATGACTACGCCGACCGCGATCGATGCGATGAACATGAACACGTTGCCGATAGCGAAGAAGACGAAGATGCCACCGTGGGGTGCCTGGGAGGTAACTCCGAAGGCCATGCTCAGCGCACCGGTCACGGCGCCACCCACCATGCTTGCGGGGATCACGCGGAGCGGGTCGGCAGCGGCGAACGGGATGGCGCCTTCAGAGATGAAGGAAGCACCCAGCAGCCAGGCGGCCTTGCCATTCTCGCGCTCGGCGAGGCTGAAGCCCTTCTTGTTGAGCACGGTTGCCAATGCCATGGCGAGCGGCGGCACCATCCCGGCGGCCATGACGGCAGCCATGATCTGGAGCGGGGCCGGGTTGGCGAGGCTGCCGGCGCCGAGGCCGGCTACGGCGAAGGAGTACGCAACCTTGTTGACCGGACCGCCCAGGTCGAAGCACATCATGAGGCCAAGGATGATGCCAAGCACGATCGCCGAAGTACCGGTCATCCCGGAAAGCCACGTGCTGAGGCCCTTGGAGATGGCCGCGATCGGGCCGCCGAGGAAGAGGAACATGGCGCCCGAAGCGACGATCGAGGCGACGAGCGGGATGATGACCACGGGCATGAGGCCGCGCAACCAGCGTGGAACGGAGAACGTGCCGATCCAGTGTGCCGTGAGGCCAGCGAGCAGGCCACCTACCAGGCCACCGAGGAAGCCGGCGCCCATGTAGCCGGCGACAGCACCGGAGACGAAGCCCGGGGCGATACCAGGCCGGTCCGCGATGCCGTAGGCGATGTAGCCAGCCAGGGCAGGGACGAGGAAGCCGAGGGACAACGCGCCGATCTTGAACAGCACGGCTCCGAGGTAGGCGCCGAACGGACCCCATGCATGGACCGGGTAATCGGTGGGCAGGTTGACGAGGGTGTTCGCGGCAAGGATCTTGTCCGCAACTCCGGCGATTTCGTAGCTGCCCAACAGGAAGCCGAGGGCTATCAGCAGGCCGCCACCGGCGACAAACGGGATCATGTAGCTGACGCCGGTCAGCAGGACTTTCTTGACCTTGGTGCCGAGGTGCTCGCTTGCAGCTGCGGATGCCTGTTCGGCGCTCTCTTCGGCACCGAAATGCGGGACGCGGTGTGCATGTGGGTCGGATGCGGCGGCGAGGGCTTCTTGCACCATCTTGGCCGGCTCGTCAATGCCGCGCTTCACGGGAGCGTTGATGACGGGCTTGCCCGCGAAGCGTTCCTTGCCGCGGACATCGACGTCGACCGCGAAGATCACGGCGTCGGCGGCGGCAATCACAGCCGGGTCCAACGCGGTGAATCCGCCCGAGCCTTGGGTTTCAACCTGCAGGTCGACGCCCGCTTCCTTGGCAGCGGCCACGAGGGAATCGGCTGCCATGTAGGTGTGGGCGATGCCAGTGGGGCAGGCCGTGACGGCGACGATGCGCTTCGGGGCCGCGGCAGAAGCGGCACTCGCCGAAGCCGGGGCGGCCTCGGTGGCCGGTGCCGCCGACCCTGCCGCATGGGCAGCCGGCTTGTCTGCCAGGGCGCCATCAACCAGATCGACGATGTCCTGCTCGGTGGCAGCCGCACGCAGGGCCGCAGTGAAGTCCTTCTTGATGAGGGAACGGGCCAGCTTGGAGAGCAACTTCAGGTGCTCCTGGTCCGCTCCTTCCGGAGCAGCGATGAAGAAGATGATGTCCGCGGGGCCATCCTTGGCACCGAAGTCCACCTTGTTCGAGAGGCGGGCCATCGCAAGGGCGGGCTCGGTTACTGCGATTGAGCGGCAGTGCGGGATGGCGATGCCGCCGGGTACGCCCGTGGCAGTCTTTTGCTCGCGGGCGAAGGCGTCCGCGAAGAGCCCTTCAACCTCGGAGGCGCGCCCGGCTGCGGCAACTTTGCCTGCCAGGAAGCGGATGACATCGGCGGGGGAATCGCCGAGGTTCTGGTCGAGGGCGACCAGTTGGGGGGTGATGAGCTGGGTCACTGTTAGTCCTTCTGAAGGGCCGTGATGGTAACGGCGTCGGGAGTTGTTTGGTGGACCGCCGGGACAGTGGAGCCCGGCAGCGAAGCAGCGGCGGCACCATGTGCCACAGCCTGACGGAGGCAGTCCTGCGAGGTTCCGCCGTTGGTGGCGGCCAGCAGATAGCCAGCAAGGGATGAATCGCCGGCACCAACTGTGCTGACGGCTTGGATCGGCGGATGCGTGGCGAACCACGCGCCGTCGGCGGTTACCAGGACGGCGCCCTTGGAACCGAGTGTTGCGAGTACTGCACCCACACCGCTGGCGACGACGGCGGCAGCGGCCCTGGCGGCAAGGCCCGGGTCCGCTTCCAGTTCGTCAGCCGTGTGGACGTCTGTGAGGCCCGCTGCGGCGGCCAGTTCGGCCAGTTCTTCCGCGTTGGGCTTCAGGAGATCGGGCTTGCCGCTGATGCCGTTGGAATCGCCGCTGATGGCGGCTGCCAGCGGGGCGCCGGAGGAATCGATTGCGATAAGCGGGGCGTCGCCGTCGTGCGTTGAACGGAGCCGGCGGGCGACTGTGGCGTAGAAATCCGCCGGAACTCCTGGTGGGAGCGATCCGGCGAGTACCACCCAGCTGGCGCCACGGGAGCGGTCCAGCAGCAGCCCGATCAGGGCTTCCTGCTCGTCCAGGCTCAACTCCGGGCCGGGTTCGTTGATCTTGGTGGTGACGCCGTCCGGTTCGGTGAGCGTCACATTGCTCCGCAGCGGCGCGCTGATGGGAAGCGCCGCGTAGGGGACGCCGTCGTCGAGCAGTCCGGCGAGGACGGGATCGGAATCCCCGCCCGGCAAGACAGCAACGGTGTCCAGGCCCGAGGCGACAAGCGCCCGGGAGACATTGACGCCCTTGCCGCCGGAGTGCTGGTGGACGGCGACGGCGCGTTGAACCTCGCCGCGGGCCAAGGGGGCCGGGAGCTCCACGGTGCGGTCCAAGCTCGGGTTGGCGGTCAGGGTGACGATCATGCGATCACCACGTCGACGCCGGCCTCAGCCAAAGCGGCAGAGAGCTCTTCAGAGGGTTCGTGGTCAGTAATCACGGTGTCCACATCTTTTAGGGCGGCGAACTGGACGAGGGTTTCCGCGTCCAGTTTGGAGGAGTCCGCGAGGACGACGACGCGCCGTGCGGACGTGACGAAGGCGGCCTTGACGGCGGCTTCTTCGGGGTCAGGGGTGCTGAGCCCGAACGTGGCGTGGATGCCGTTGGCGCCGACGAAAGCGATGTCCGGGCGGAGCCGGGAAGCGGCGTCGACCGTGGACTGGCCGACGGCGGCCTGGGTGAGGCCGCGGACGCGGCCGCCCAGGATCTGGAGTGCGATGTGCGGGTTGCCGGAAAGCCGTCCGGCAATGGGGATGGCGTGGGTGATAACCACCAGTTCTTCACGCGGGGCGTTCCCGTTGAGGGACGCCGTGCGCTGGGCGGTCCGCTGGTCGAGTAAACGGGCGAGTGCTTCCGTGGTGGAGCCGGCATCGATCAGGATGCTGCCGGCTCCGTTCTCGGGGATGAGGGCAAGGGCGGCCTCGGCGATGCGGACCTTTTCCGGCTGGCGCTGGATGGCCCGCTCAACCACGCTTTCCTCGCGGGTGCTGAGGCGGTCCGACGGGACGGCCCCGCCGTGGACGCGGCGAAGGTTGCCGGCGGATTCGAGGGCAGCGAGGTCACGGCGGACCGTCTCTGTGGTGATGCTGAATCGGTCTGCAAGGTCCGTGACGCTGACCCGCCCACGCTCGGCGACGAGCTCGGAGATCAGCTGTTGGCGCTCCTCGGCGAACACATACCCTCCATTGCGTACAAGCTGTAAGTACACCAGTGACAGTCATCACATGATGTGGAATTGCTTGACTCTATCTTTGTTCATGTTGGTCTGTCAACAGAAAACAACATAAACAAAGATCTTTGCTTTGGTTTGGGTTTGTTGAGGTGTGGTTTGGGTGCTAACGCCGGACCGGAGGCCGCCCTATGGCCACTCGATCTCCCCTAGGCCCGGGTAGTCGATGGGGAGGTTGTCCGGGTCCGGGGGATCGGGCAAGCGGGACTGGGTAGGGGAATCCGGTTCGTGCCGGTTCTTGTTCCTCTTTTGGTCCAGTCGATCGGAATCTTGCCCGGAGTCGTCTTCGGGCCGGCGCTGCTGTGTGCTTTCAAGCTTCATGGTGTTTCCTTCGGGTAATGCTGCACATTGTTGGCTAAGCAGGTATTTCCAGCTCGAACCCGCAACTGCATCTCAAGACCTTGGTGTGGAGCCGGGCTTCCGGGGGAGAGCTGCGCGATCGGGGCACGCCCGTCTGCGGTGCCCTGAAGCTTCGCAGCGCGGTTTTCACCTCACGGAGTGGTTCGCTGCAATGGAAATAGTGGCTTCCGAACTCCAGGAGGCCATCCTGAATCCCCCGACGATTCAGGATGGCCCCCGCCTGCTGGACGGTGGCCGCTTGGCTATAGGAAAACCCGCAGGAAGTGCACGTGTAGAACACGGCAAGCTGTTGGGAAGACCTTGGAGACCGGGCCTGGATGGACTCGATGATCAGGTGCCTGTCCGTTCCGCAACGGGCACACCAAAGGGGGGCAGCCCCAGGCTGATGTGGTTCGTGGGGGACGGCGGATTCGGAGACGGTCGACATCGACTAGCTCCGCGCCGGTAACAGGCATTTGCTCATCAGGCAGCACCTTCACATTGAGTGACATGGCGCCCGGCTGCTTGAGCGAAAACAGGCCGAAGGCTCGGCCCCTGTCCGGAGTTCTGCACGGACTGTAGAAGAATTGTGCACTCTGTACCCCCGGCGCGCAAGACCGGCGGAACGTTTGTCCAGTTGGTGGACGCTGCATCGTGCGCCTTTTTCTGCCATTGCCGCCCTGCTGCTCGTAGACTGAGCCATGGACGAAATGGGCCTGAATGCCTCGGTAGTGGGACAACTCCAGGATTTGGTCATCGACAGTGAAGACGTCAGCGGCTTCCTCGAAGACCTTGCGGTGTTCACGGCCTCGTCGGTGTCCGCTGCGCGCGGCCAGGACGTCCTGTGCGGGGTCACGTTGAGCCGGCGCCGCCGATCGATGACGGTCGCGGGGAGCAGCCACGAAGCCCGCCTCATTGACGAAGTGCAGCAAGCCTATGGAGACGGGCCATGCCTCGAGGCGATGAGAACCGGGAAGTCCGTGCTCGTCCGGGATACGTCGACGGACTCCCAGTGGCCTGAATACTGTTCCACGATCGCAGAGCGCGGGCACTTGGCGGTGCTCTGCGTCCCCTTGCGCCTGGAAGAGGGCGCGACGGCGGCGATCAACCTTTTCGCTCCGCACTCCGATGCCTTCGACGAGGCCTCCATCCGCAGTTGCGAGCAATTCGCGAGCCAGGCAGAAAAGGCTCTGCGGCTGGCGGTCCGAATCGGTGCCAGGCAGCAACGCGCAGAGGACCTCGAGCAGGCCATGCGTTCCCGGACCGCCATCGATCTGGCAACCGGCGTCATCATGGGCCAGAACAGGTGCAGCCAGGAGGAGGCCTTCAGGATTCTAAGTAAGGCCTCGAACGGCAGGAACCAGAAACTGAGGGACGTTGCGGAATCCCTTCTCCAGTCCTTGACGAACGAAACGCCCGTCTCACACTTCGACGCATAGAGGGCCCCGCTAGCTGCGCTCCGCGATATTTTTGACGTTCTCCACGAGGCTGTCCCACATGCCCTTCGAATGCGACGCTTCTTCCGCGCTGGCGTTGTTGTCCTGCGCCAAGGTCAGCTTGGTCATCCCGCCTTCCGGCTCCAAAGTCCACGTCAGCGTGTGGTAGTTCCCGGGAGTGTCTTCTTGGCCGGACAACGGACTGAAATGGGTGTTTACCAGCCGCTTCCCTGGCTCGAACTCAAGGATGACACCCTTGTCCTCATAGTCTTTGCCCTTCCAGACCCCGCGCCAAACAATAGGTCCGCCAACCGTCCAGTCGGTGACCACCTCGGTCCCGAACATGAACTCCTTGATGGCCTGGGGATCGGTGAGTACCGACCACACCCGATCGGCGCTTGCATGGATCGTGATGGTTGAACTCGCAATGAAGTTGCCTGCCATGTCCATCTCCTTTTCACGTGGTCGGCGTCCGGGCGCCGGCGCAACAGAGTCTACGCCCGGGAGCGACGGCCGGCGGAGAGATGCCGAATTGCGCTCTCCGTCACGTCAAGAGATTCAGGGTGTTTTCTCTTAGGCTCGCAGCACGTCTCAGAATTGTGGCTCTGAACTGCGGAGATAGTCGGATTTCGATGGTCGTTAGGCAGTTCGCCCTCGGGGTAGATGCAGCATCGTGCAGTTTGCCCACGTCCGGAAAAGCCGGGTCCGTAGCGTGATGTCTCACACATCGAGTTCCCAATCAGAACCATGAGGAGACATACATGCCGAACTACAGGGTGTCCATGGACATCGGTGGAACGTTTACCGACATTGTCGCTTACGATCAGCACGCCGGAACCTATACGGCCACCAAATCATCCACTACGCCGGGGAATCTGAGCGCGGGCGTCATCGCCGGCCTCGAGTCCATTGTCGACGACCTGTCCGACATCGAGTTCCTGGTCCACGGCACCACCCAGGGATTGAATGCCTTCCTTGAGCGTCGCGGCGTACCGGTGCTGCTGCTGGCCACCGCCGGAGTCGAAGACACTTATCACATTGCCCGCGGCCCGCGCCTTGAGCTCTACAACGCCCAGTACCGCAAGCCTTCCCCGCTGCTCGAGCGCAAGGATGTCATCGGTGTGGGAGGGCGCCTGGATGGGCAAGGCCTCGAGATCAGGCCATTGGACGAAGTTGCCGTCCGTCAGGCAGGCCGTCGGGCAGTGGCCGAAGGTTATGGCGCAGTCGCCGTCGCATTCCTGTTCAGCTACAAGAACCCCGCTCACGAACTTCGGGCCCGGGAAATCCTGCTCGAAGAACTAGGCGAAGATTTCACCGTTTCGCTTTCCCACGAGGCCGCGAAGGAATGGCGCGAATACGAGCGCACCTCATCCGCCGTCGTCGAGGCCTACACCGGGCCAGTGGTCCGCAACTACCTCCTGGACCTCGAAAAGAAGCTCGGGGACCGCGGTGTGGAAGCCCCGCTGCACATCATGCAGTCCTCCGGCGGGGTGCTCACCGCTGAGTCCGCACGGAAGCGCCCGCTCCAGACCCTTCTCTCGGGCCCGGTCGGGGGCGCCATGGGCGACGTCGAACTGGCCGGCGTTTCGGGAAACCGCAACCTGATCGGCGTCGACATGGGCGGAACGTCCTTCGATGTCTCATTGGTAGTCGACGGCAAGCCCGACGTCTCCACGGAGGCACATCTTGAAGGCCTTCCAATGCTCATGAGCGTGGTCAATATTCACACCGTGGGCGCTGGCGGCGGCTCGGTCGCCTGGCTCGAAGCCGGTGGCCTCAGGGTCGGGCCGCGTTCCGCGGGAGCCACTCCCGGACCTGCCTGCTACGGACGTGGAGGCACGGAACCTACCGTCACCGACGCCAACCTGGTGCTGGGGCGCGTGGACCCTGACTGGTTCGCAGGCGGACAGGTGTCCTTGGACCGGGAAGCGGCGATCGCCGCCCTGAAAACGGTTGGCGACCGGCTCGGTCTGGACCCCATTGCCATGGCCGAAGGGATCTGCGACGTCGCCAACTCCCAGATGGCCCAGGCGATCCGGACCATCACGATCTCCCGCGGGATCGAACCCCGGGACTTCGCGCTCGTGGCATTCGGGGGTGCTGGTCCCATGCACGCAGTCTTCCTCGCCAAGGAACTGGGCATCCCGGAAACAGTCGTCCCCCGGTTCCCCGGAGCGTTCTCGGCCTGGGGCATGCTGCAGACCAACATCCGCAAGGACTTCTCGGAGCCGTATTTCTACCTCGACGAGGATATCGACGTGGCCCACATGGCCGGCGTGCTGCGGTCGATGGAGTCTGAGGGCCTGAGCTCCCTGGCCTCCGAGGGCGTGCCGGAGGACAGCCGCCTCACCAATGTATCAGTGGATGTCCGCTACCAATCGCAGGAATTCTCCCTGAACGTTCCGCTCGCCTCCGCTGACGAACCGGAATCCACCGACTTCGTTGCCGCGTTGGCCTCGCGTTTCTCAGCGATGTACCACGAGCGCTATGGGCATTCCAACCTCGGGGCGCCCATCGAAATCGTGGCGCTACGGACGCAGGCCGTCGGCGACCTGGGCCGTCTTGATGCGCCACGTTTCGCCACCGCACAGAGCGCTGAGTTCAAGCATGAAATCCGCCCGGTGGTGTTTGAGCACATCGAACACCAGACCACCGTGGTCCGCCGTGACGACTTGGCCGCCGGCCATGCCTTCGAAGGCCCCGCCATCATCGTGGAACAGACCGCCACAACCGTGGTGCCCCCCGGCTTCGACGTCATCGTCGACGAATTCGGCTCACTGATCATCCGCACTCAAGACGTCGAAGGAAACTGAGGTACCAACAATGACAATCACTGCAGTCAAGACCCTGGATCCAGTCACCGTGGAGATCATCCGCAACGCGCTCACCAGCGCCGCGGACGACATGAACGCCACCCTCATCCGCTCCGCCTACTCACCCATCCTTTACGAAGGAGGGGACTGCGTCGTGGCGCTCCTGGACACCGAGCACCGCGTGCTCGGACAGTCCGCTGGGCTGCCACTGTTCTTGGGCAACCTGGAAACCTGTTCCATCGCGGTGGAAGAACTGTACGGCCGCGACGTCTGGAAGGAAGGGGACGTCTGGATCCTCAACGATTCCTATCTTGGCGGAACCCACCTGAACGACGTCACCATTTTTGCCCCGATCTTCGACGATGGCGCTGTGGTCGGCTTCGCAGCCACCCGTGCGCACTGGATGGACATGGGCTCCAAGGACGTCGGCGGTTCCATGGATGCGACGGACATCTTCCAGGAGGGCTTCCGGATGGGCCCGGTCAAACTGATCGAGGCAGGCATTGAAACCTCCGTCGTGGATCTGATCCGAACCAATGTCCGCTTCCCCTACCAGACCATCGGTGACATGCACGCGATGATCGCCGCCCTTCGGATGGGCACCACCCGGATGAAGGAGCTCGTGGGCCGTTACGGGATGGACCAACTGGACGCTGCCCGGGATGAGATCTTCCGTCAGACGGAGGAAATCGAGCGCGAGACCGTCCGCAACATTCCCGACGGCGTCTACGAAGCCGAAGGCGTCCTGGACAACGACGGCATCAACCTGGACACCCCGATTCCGATCAGGCTAAAGATCACAGTCTCTGGCGACACCGTTGATTTCGACGTAACCGGATCGGCTGACCAGACCATGGGGCCCGTCAACTGTGGCGCCGCCCAGGCAGTCTCCGCACTGCGGGTCGGCTACAAGCTCCTTGTCAGCCCGGACTCCAACTCGAACGGCGGGTCTTTCCGGCCGTTGACCACCCAGGTGCGTTCAGGTTCAGTTCTCGGCGCGGTGGCGCCAGCCCCGTGCCAGTGGTACTTCTCCCACCTCGGACTACTGATCGACCTGGTTTCCAAGGCCATGGCACCGGCCATGCCCGAGCGGGTTGCCAGCGCCAGCCACGGCGACTCGATGATCATCACTGCAGCCGGTTTCGATCCTCGCTTCGGCCGGAACTTCGTGACCATGGAGGCCACACTGGGCGGTTGGGGAGCCTGGCAAGGCACCGACGGCGAGTCCGCGATGATCAACAACGTCAACGGCTCCCTCAAGGACCTGCCCATCGAAATGATGGAGACCCGCTACCCATTCCGCATCAACGAATACTCCATCCGACCCAACTCCGGCGGCCCCGGCCAGTGGCGCGGCGGAAACGGAGTCATCCGTGAATACGAGTTCCTGGCCGACTGCGTCGTGGGGCTCTGGTTCGAAAGGTCCAAGACCCCGGCCTGGGGACTGTTCGGCGGCTCAGACGCCCAAGGGCCCGAGGTTGTGTTCAACCCAGGTCGCAGCGATGAGGTCCGCACTCTGAAAGCCAACGCCCGCAAGGTCAAGGCCGGCGACATCGTCCGGCTCGCAGTCGGCGGCGGCGGCGGCTTCGGGGACGTCTCCCAGCGCTCCCGGGACGAGATCACCTACGACATCGTCAACGGCTTCATCACCGAGGACTTCGCCAAGACCCACTACGGATACTAAGCCCCGCCCACAGAAGGACACCCAATGAAAAACATAAAGAAATCAGCCGCAGCCGCGGCGCTCATCGGGCTAGCGCTCCTGACGTCAGCCTGCACCCCACCCACGCAAGCGGCCGCCGGACCAGCTTCGACGGCGGACGCCGGCAAACCCCTCAACGTCGGATTCTTCGGCTTCGCCAAGTCGAACGGCTTCGCCCAAGGAACCTTCCTCGGCGTCCAGCAGGCGGCCAAGGCCAACAACGCCAGCGCTACGTTCGTGGACCCCAACTTCAACGCCCAGACCCAGGTCCAGCAGATCCAGGACGCAGTCACCTCAAAACAGTTCGAGGTGATCGTTATCCAGGCGAACGACAATCAGGCCCTCATCGCGCCACTGCAGCAGGCCGTCCAAGCTGGCATAACGGTGGTGGTCGAGTTCTCCGTTATCGGTCCGAAGTTCGACACTATCCAGCCCCAGGTCCCCGGTGCGATCAGCATCGTTGACCTTCCCACCAGCAACGGCAAGATGCTCGGCCAAATGGGCAAGGATGCCTGCGCCAAAGTCTCCAAAGACACCTGCAAGGTGGCCTACCTCGAGGGATTCAAGTCCCTGCCGCTGGATAACGCCCGGACCGAAGCAGTGAAAGCTGAGCTGGCCACTGATCCGAAGATCAAGCTGGTGGCCAGTGTCGAAGGCGGATACACCCAAGACAGCGGCCGGCAGGCGTTCCAGAACGTTTCCCAGGCCAACCCGGACGTCGATGTCGTCATCGGTGCATCCCAGGCGATCACGGGTGCGGCCGCTGCGGCTGGCAATAGCAACATCAAGTTCATTGGCAACGGTGCATCTACTTCGAATGTCGAGGCCGTCCGATCCGGTAAATGGTTCTCCATCTACGTCAGCGACGTGGTGGCGAACGGCGCCAAGGCCACGGAACTCGGCCTTGCCAAGGCCCGGGGACAGCAGGTGGAGACGGCAGTGGACGAGGCGAGCTTGGCTCCCAACAAGGCCAAGGGCACCAAGGAAGCCCTCGACGCCGTGAACTACGTCTCGAAGTACTCTGACTAGCCGACTTATCACCCTCGTGGTCCTGTCTTGCCGGGGCTGAAATCCCGGCAGGGCAGGAGCCCCCGCCCCGGTCCCGGCAGGACCGGCCAAACGTCCATTCCATCTCCCGAGGTCAAAATGGCTATACAACAGTTGGATACACCAGAGCGAGTCAATCGGAGTGCCGCTCCGGAAATCACCGTCTCCGGAATCGGAAAGCGGTACGGTGCCAGCACTGTGCTCCGCGATATCACGTTGTCGGTGGCTCCGGGGGAAATCCACGGCATCATGGGGGAAAACGGTGCTGGCAAGAGCACGCTGCTGAAGATCCTCGGCGGCGCCATCGCGGCAGATTTCGGCGTCGTCAAGCTTGATGACCGGGAGGTGAAGATCGCCGAGCCCAGGGACGCCATCGCACAAGGAATATCCCTTATATCCCAAGAGCTGGCACTCGTTCCTGGCCTTTCAGTGCTGGAGAACGTCTTCCTGGGCCGATGGGCCAACACAGGAAGCCTGCTCCGTTCGCGGCGGGACGCCGATCACTTGGAGCGCCTCCTGGCCGAGACCGGCTTTGAGCTTGACCCCCGGGCGATGGCGGGGGACCTCCCGATCGGTCAGCAGCAGCAGGTCGAAATCCTGAAAGCCCTCGCCCGTGGCGCCAAGGTGCTGTGCATGGACGAGCCGACGGCGGTCCTGAACGAGGCCGAGAAAGCAAAGCTGTTGAAGGTGATCAGGAGCCTCGCGCGTTTAGGCACCACCGTCATCCTCGTATCGCACTATCTGGAGGAAGTCCTGGGTCTAGTGGACCGAGTGACCATTCTCCGCGACGGACAGCACATCACCACTGAGGACGCCTCGGGGCACACGCCCGAGTCGCTCGTCGGCCTGATGGTCGGCAGGGAGGTCGATTTCCTCATTCCGGAGGTTCGGCCGGTACCCCCGGAAGCAAAAACGGTGGTCCAAGTGGCGGGACTGAGCAGCTCAAAAGTGAAAGACGTCTCCTTCATGGTCCGCCAAGGCGAAATCCTGGGTATCGCTGGCCTGGTGGGCAGTGGCCGCAGCGAGACCCTGCTCGCCATGTTCGGTGCTGATCGAACCACCAGTGGATATGTCCAGATCAACGGCCGACGCCTCCGTGCCAACTCCATCCGGGAAGCCATCAAAGCCGGAATGGCCCTCGTCCCCGAGTCGCGGAAAGAACAGGGCCTAGTCATGTGCCGGCCGGTGGACGAAAACATCGCTCTTTCCACCTTGTCGGGCCGATCACTGGGCGGTTTCGTCAGGGTAGCCCGGGAAAAGGCAGCCGTATCCGAAATCAGCCATTCCGTCGACCTGCGCGGCGCCCGCCGCGGCTCGCTAATTGCCGATTTGTCCGGAGGAAACCAGCAGAAGGCGCTCTTCGCCAAGTGGCTGCTCAATCCTCCGGCGGTGCTGCTGGTGGACGAACCCACGCGTGGTGTCGACATCGCGGCCAAGGCTCGCATCCACGGCATGATCGCTGACCTCGCAGCAAAGGGCACGGCTGTCGTCGTTGTCAGCTCCGAACTCGAGGAAGTCATCGGCCTATCCCACCGTATCCATGTCATGAGGCAAGGCCGCATCGTTGCTGAATTCGACCGGAACGCCTCCCGCGATGAAGTCATGGCTTCCGCATTTCTGAAATAGGTGAATCAAATGACCACAGTTACTGCTGCCGTGTCCGAGCCGGCCGAGAAGAAATTCAAGCTCAATGTCAGGGATTTCGGGATCGTCTTCGGACTGATCGCCATCATGCTGCTACTGACCCTCAATACCGGAACGTTCCTCACGGGCCGAAATTTCATCAACCTGTTCGACCAAGCTGCCATCGTGGGACTGTTGGCCGCTGCCGCCACACTGTGCATCGTCAGCGGTGTCTTCGATCTTTCCTCCACCGCAAACTTGGCTGTCTCCGCCATCGCCGGAGTGATGATCACCCAGCACTTAGGGGTGATCGCGGGATTCGTCGGCGCATTGTTGGTGGGAGCCGCCCTGGGAACCGTCACCGGCCTGATCGTGGTCAGTACGAAGGTGAATTCCTTCATAGGCACGCTGGCGGTGAGCATCATTTACCGCGGCCTGGCCATCGTGATCACGGGCGGAGCCATCGTCGCGCCGCTGCCCGAGCAACTTGCCGCCTTCCAGACGTGGACCTGGCCCAGTCTCTTCGGCCTCACTGCGGGCTCCGTGCTCATGGTAGCCATGACGATCGTCCTAGGCATCGTCCTCTGGCGCACTACGTTTGGCCGCAGGATTTACGCCGTGGGCGGCAACAAGGAAGCGGCACGCCTTAGCGGTATCCGCACCGGTTCCATCCACGTCGCCGTCTTTGCCATCAGCGGCCTGTGCTCCGCGATGGCCGGCATGATTCTTGCTTCGCGCGCAGGCTCAGCCCAGCCAGCCATGGCCATCGGCATCGAACTCACGGCCATTGCCGCCGTGGTCATCGGAGGCACCAGCATTCTCGGCGGACACGGTGCTATGTGGCGGGCCTTCGTGGGAGTCATGATCCTGACCGTCATCGGCAACGGCTTCAACCTGCTCCACTGGGACACCACCTACCAGCAGGTTGTCACCGGCGTCCTCATTCTGCTTGCAGTCGCCGCGGACGGATTGTTCTTCCGCAAGCGCACGGGCTAGGCCCTATCGGGGGACGCTATATACATGGAACATGGTCATGACCCGGTGAGGGAACTGCGGCAGGCTGAACAGGAGGCCGAACAATGCGCATAGGGCTGCGGTTGCAGGGAACAAGCTGCCGGACCTTGGTGCTCGACGGGCACAGCGTGGTGGCCGCCGCGGCTGCGGAGCGATGCAGCACGCTTGCGGAGGCCGTCGACACCACCTTCGAAGAGCTTCGCCACGAGCTTGGTGCGGAAATTACGAAAGTAACGGATATTACCTCCGACGCCGGAAGCGTCCTCGCTGCGCGGAAACTAGCCTCGGTCATCGCGATCCGGATTTCGCCCCGCCCGCCTGCGGACGCGTTCCACGTGACTGGGCTGCCGGCACTCGTGGTACCCGTGGTGGCCCGGACAGTCCACGTCGGCGGAGGCCACGACCTGCGAGGACGCCCCCTCGCTCCGCTAGGTTTGGAGGCTTTCCTGGCCGAACTTCCGGACATCCTCTCCGGAGACGTACGGAACATTGCAATCACCTCCGTGGGGTCGACAGCGTCGAAGGATCACGAAACGCGCATTGCCGATGCCATCCTGTCCAGTGACAGCGAAATGCGCATCAGCATCTCCAGCGACTTCTATTCCAGTGTTTTCCGCGACCGTGACTACACAGCCATCCTCAACAGCGCCCTCATGGAAACAGGAGAGGACCTGGTCGCGATGCTGGAAGCGTCGGGACGGCGGCATTTTCCCTCCGCCACGATGTGGTTCGCCAAGAACGACGGCGGCCGCGCGCCGCTCGCGCGGCTGGCAGTGATTCCGATTCACGGGTTGCGCCCCGAACCCGCTATGCAGATCCTCGGCGCGGCTACCTTGGCCGGCGCCCCGGATGGGGAGGTCGTCATCTGTGCGGACTCTGGGGTCACCGTGGGCCAAATCCGCGGGGGTCTCCCTGCTACGCGAAGCGTCATCCGCCAAGGGTACGAGGCGAGCCTCGCCAGCAACGCCGCCGTCGTCGAACCGTACACGGCCGACCATCCGGTCCGCCCTGCGGTCCCCTCGGTGGTTGCGGACCTCCGAAGCGGGCAGGACACCCCGCTCCCGTTCGGGCTGGTTCCCACGCTGGCAGCTGAGCACGACGCCGCGCAGGTGGGCTCCGCCGTCGCGCCCCTGACCGCCTGGATCGACAGGTTGGAGACTGTTAGGGGTCGGGCGGACCTCCAGTTGGTGCAGCGTCGCGCGGAAGAAGATGCCGAGTCGGCAGCCGTTCAGTTGGGGGCGAGCCCCGGGCTCACGCGGATCATTGAATCGAACGTCTATGCCATGCCGTATGGCAACCCCGGCATCGTGCGGATCAGGGTCCAAGCCGCTGGTGAAGCCTCCGGGGACACGATTGAAGATGCCCCCGAAATACAAGGACGGGCACCCTTCGGGCCGGAAGAGGGTGTCATTCGATGAGCGCCCTGCTGACGGTGGAGGATGTCCGGCACCTGCGGACCGGCGCCCACTTCCTGGCCTGCACCATCGACCCGACAGCCATCTACGTTTACGCGGAGATGATTGAAAGGGCCATGGAAAACCGCGTGTTGGAACTCATCTCGATTGACGAGCTGGCCCCCGATGACCTCGTGGTTGCGATCGGAATGGTCACTCAGGGTCTCCTCATCGCGGATATGCCTCCTGTAGGTGATGAGTTCATCGGGTGCATCCGTGCCATCGAGGCCAACCTTGGCCGGCAGGTGCGGGCGATCTATTCGCTCGCCGCCGCCAATATCAACGGAATTGTTCCCCTCATGGTCGGGCTGCAGTCCTCGCTGCCGGTGATTGATTCCGACCCCATGGGCCGTGTATTTCCCTTGATCAGCCAAACAACGCTGAACATCGGCCACGTCCCCATCAGTCCGATCGCCCTCATGGGAGTTACCGGCGAACGGGCTGTGGTGGAGGCTGAGAACCCGCAGCGGGCAGAAACCCTGGTGCGGGCACTCGTCACGGAGATGGGTGGGTGGGCCGCCACAGCCATGTATCCGTGCTCAGCGGGCCAAATGCGCGAGCACGGAGTCCACGGCTCCATCAGCCGGATGATCCGAATCGGGGAGATTCTCGACGGCGAAACGTCGGTTGGACGCAAGTTCCAGCAGCTCGCTGAATTTCTGGGTGCCACCCGGATTGCCCGGGCCCGGGTGAGTCACGTCGAAGGCCTGTCGCGCCCTTCGGACCTAGGCCTTCCGGCGCTGCCTTCCAGCGTGACGCTCGTGGACGAACGATCCGGGCAGATCATCCGCTTGGAGATCCAGAACGAAATCTTGCTGGCCCTCGTCGACGGCGCCATCGCAGCTGCCGTCCCGGACATCGTCTCGCTGCTCAACTCCGAGCACGGCACGGTCGTCAATATCGACGATGTGCGGGTGGGCGATGTCATTGACGTCCTGAAGATCAAGGCCGCGGCGCAGTGGTACTCGGAGGCAGGCCTTGATCTTGCTGAACCAAAGGCCTTCGGTATTCCGATCGAGCACCCAAGGCGGCAACATGCGTAGGTCGAAAAGCGAGAACCATCTGGATGTCGCCGCGCTCCTGGCGCACGGCTCCCTCCGCGGCACCACCCCGCTGTATCTCACTCCGTCCAGCGCGGCAATCGACGGCGTCGTTCTTGTCTCCCAGCTCGATGCCATCCAGCGGGTGCGGCCCAACACCGTCATCGTCCTTTCAGCGGAGATGGGCTCCGGCGGCTGGCTGGTGTCCGCAGCTCTGCGGCACGCCTGGGAGCGGAAGGCCAGCGCCGTCGTCGTCGCTGGAAGTACCTACTCCAGCGCAGTGATCGGCCTCGCCGAGCGGCTGGGTATCACCTTGCTGGCCGCCGAGGGCGACACGTCAGGCATTGCCCTCGCACTCGCCGCTGAAATCGGCGCTGCCCTTTCCGTGGTGGACGCTGAGCTGGCGCGGTTTGCCCGAGCGGTCGCGAAGGACACGACCTTGGGAGCTGTCCTGAATACCATCTCCAGGGAGCTGGACGGTATTGAAATCTTGCTGGAGTACGACGGCGTGAGCCTGGCGTCCGCGGGAACGCCCACCCGGGAGGCAGTCGAAATCATCACCGTGGATGTTCGCGGTTCGAATAGCTCCATCCCGTCCAGGCTCACCGCGAGGGTACCAAGATCCGGAGTCCACAACCTGCAGCTCGTCCGGTCGATCCTCGAGGTGGCAACGCCGTCGGTAAACGCTGCGTGGCTGTTGGGAGATGTCCTCGACACTGCGCGTGCAGTACCCACGGCGGCCCTTGTCGGCTTGAACCACGACCCCGGCTCCTCCTGGACCACGTTCGTGGAACGTCACCGGCACTTGCTCTCCCAGCTGGGCTGGCGTGGGGAGGAGCAATATGTGGCCGTGTGGATCCGCAGGGCGTCGTTGGAAGCTCATCGCCCGGAGCTCACAGCGGTGCTGCGGTTGCTCTGGCGGAAGGTCACAGTCCGCAGCCCCCTGGCCGAAGTCCACGGTGGCTGGCTCGCCCTTGTTCCCGTCAGATACCAAGAGTCGGCGGACCAGCTCGAAGCGCGGATCCGGGTCCGTCTCGGGAAGTCTTTAGAGGAACTGGGGCTGGGGGCAGGACTCTCTCGGTGGCGCGAGGAACCCGTGGCACTGCCGAATATCGTCCGTGAATCCCGTTTGGCCGCTGAATCCGCTCTCTCGACGGGACCCGGCACCGTGGCAGGCTTCGCCAACCTCGACGTTGCGGCGGCCGCGACGTTCGTCGATGAGGACTCGGTCCTGCTCGTGGCCGAACTGACGCTGCCGCTGCTCATGGCCAGCCCGGACAGAGACCTCGTCATTGCGGCTGCAGGGGCCTTCCTCGACCACCACGGCTCCGTCAGCCTCGCAGCAAGCTCCCTTGACCTGCACCGGAACACCCTGCAGAGCCGGCTAAACCGTGCCCGCGAACTGGGCGTCCCCCTCGACACCCCAGCCAAGCTCTTGTCCGTCCATCTCATCCTCAGCACACTTCGTCGCTCAATCCACAACAAGACGAGTTCCGCCAATCCCGGCTATAACCAGAAAGGACTCCCATGAGTTCCCAGTTCGAAAACTTTGACGATGTCTATGCCGCCGCACAGGAAACGCCCGGCGTCATCCTGTTCACCGCTTCCGTCGTCGCCGACGCAGGCACCAGCATGGCGCGCATTTACACAAGCCACCCGGGGGTCTACCCCGTGGGCGGAAGGAAGACCCTGGGCGGGGACACCAACCCGGTGTGGCTCGAGCAGGTCCTCAAGGGCCAGCAGCCGTTCCTTGGGGCGGACAAGGAAGCAGTCCGGGCATTCTTCTTCGACTCCGCGACCATTGAGTCGCTGGGTTGCGGCGCCATCGTCAACGTTCCAGTGGTAAGCAACGGTGAGACCATCGGATCCATGAACTTCCTTGCCGCTGAGGGTAGCTACGGGCAGACATCGGTGGATGCGGCCGTGGACATCGCCCAGCGCTCTGTCCCGCTGTTCGAACAAGCGATTGCCACCACTAACTAGGAAAGGAATCTCCACACGTGACCACTACGCCGCCGGGAACACTGACCATCCGGAACGCCCTCATCTTCGATGGCGAGACCCGGAACCTGATCGAAGGCTCCATCACGGTCCGCGAGGGCCGGATCACCGAAGTGGGGCGAGACGTGGAAGAGGCCGGAAAGATCGTTGACGCCGACGGCCGTACCGTGATTCCCGGGCTCATCGATGCGCATTTCCATGCCTACGCGCTCAGCTTGACTGCCGCCAAGAACGAAACGGGGCCGTTGAGCTACTCTGCGCTCGCAGGGGCCCGGCGACTTGGGGCAGCCTTGAACCGGGGCTTCACGAGCGTCCGTGACGTGGCCGGGGGAGACATAGGCCTTGCCAATGCCATCGACGAAGGCTTGTACGCAGGTCCGAGGTACTTCTTTACCGGACCGGCCCTGAGCCAGACAGGTGGCCACGGTGACATCCGGGCCGCGGACGACGGCGGGTGCTTCCATGGCGGCCACATGTGCGAAGTGGTGGACGGCGAGGATGAGCTTCTGCGGGCCGTGCGCAACCGCTTCCGCACCGGAGCCACGGCCATCAAGCTCATGACGTCCGGCGGAGTCATTTCGCCCGTCGACCCCATCAGGGTTCCGCAGTACAGCTCGGCCGAAATCCGCACTGTAACGGAAGAGGCCTCCCGCCGGGGCAGTTATGCGACGGCCCACGCTTACTCGCCCGAGGCCATCCGCCATTCGGTGCTCAACGGGGTGCGCTGTATTGAGCACGGCAATCTGCTGGACGCCGAAACTGCCCGCTTGATGGCTGACAATGAGGTCTACCTGGTTCCGACTTTGGCGACCTACGACGCGATGGCACGGCGCGGCGAAGAAATCGGTCTCACGGAGATAGGGGCGGCCAAGAACCGGGAAGTGCTGAATGCCGGCCGGAATGCCGTCGTGTTAGCACGCGACGCGGGGGTCCGAATTGGATTTGGTACCGACCTCATGGGGGAGCTGGAGGACGAGCAATTGGCCGGGCTCCGCCTGCAATGCGAAGCACTGGGTGTCTACGATGCGCTCCGCTCTGCGACATCGACCAACGCAGCCCTGTTGCGTCGCGATGACCTGGGCCGCATAGCCGAAGGAGCCTTTGGAGACCTGGTCATCCTGGACGGAAACCCTGTCGATGAACCGTCGGTGCTCTGGGACGAAAGTCGCACACGTACGGTCATCAAGGCCGGACAGGTCATCACAAGGCAGTAGCCAGCCGCTAGAGGCGGCCTTGAACCGAGGCCCGTGCGGTCGAACGGGCCGCCGGCCCCCACTAAGCTGTGGCCCATGGAAACTGTCGTCTGGTCCAGACCGGAAAATGAGCGCGCAGGGACGCCGCTCCTGGTGATGATGCACGGATACGGCACGGACGAGCAGCGAATGGTGAATCTCTTTCCGCAGCTCCCCAAAGAATTCACTTGCGCTGCGCTCCGTGGGCCCGTGGCGATAGGGGACCACTACGGCTGGTTCCTGCTGGACTACTTCCTCGCCAACGACTTCGCGGACGTCATCACGGCCACTAACAAGGTCTTCGCCTGGATCGACTCCGTCAAGCGGAATCACAGCAGCGTGAGCCTCCTGGGCTATTCCCAAGGCATGGCCATGGCCAGCACGCTTCTGCGTCTCCGTCCGGAAGGCTTCAAAGCGACAGTGGGCCTCTCCGGATTCGTGCTGGAAAACGACCTTCTGGCGCTCAGCGAGTCCTTCGATTCGCCGCCGCCGTTCTTCTGGGGCAGGGACAAAGCCGATCCCGTGATCTTCAGGGATGCCATTGAGCACACCGAGGAATGGCTCAACAAGAACATGGCTCTCACCTCGAGAACCTACCCCGGCATGGGCCATCGGATCGAGGCCCGGGAAATGGCGGATGTGAGCGCGTTTCTGCGGTTTTACGTCCTTCGTTGAAGTGAGGTCCGCGTCACATTCGGGGATGCCGGAAAACAACTCTTGATTGCCAAAATTGTAAGCGCTTACACTCTTCTTCGGCGGTGCAAGGATGTGCCGCCAAATCCAGAAGATGAAAGGGTTGAGGCCGTGTTGAATGGTTAAGGCTCACCGCGTGACAATCCAGGACGTTGCCGTCCTCTCGGGCTTGTCCATCTGCACCGTTTCACGCGCCCTGCGGAACCTGCCGAACGTGTCCGAAAAAGCACAAGCCAAAGTGGCCGACGCCGCAGCCAAGCTCGGCTACAAGGCATCCTCCGCGGCGGCCCGGCTGGCCGGCGGAAATACCGGTTCCATCGCCATCATCACTCCTACCGCCACCGCGTGGTTCTTCGCCCAGGCCGTTGAGGCGGCCGAGGAAGTGTTCGGAGACAGCGGTTTCGACACCGTCCTGATCAGCCTGCGCGGCAAGTCGAGCGTCAAGCGGAAGATCTTTGGCGACCTCCTTGGACTGTCCCAACGCGTGGATGGCGTGCTGCTCCTCAACGTCGATTTGAGCGAATCCGAGGTTGCCCTCCTGGCCGCGTCCGGCCTTGCAGTTGCGAGCGTGGGGATGACTTCCGTACCGTGGGACAACGTAGGGATCGACGACGAACTCGCAGCTTGGCAGGCCACCTCCCACCTGCTGGGGCTGGGCCATTGGGATCTGGCGGTGCTTTCCGGCCGCGAAACCCAGGAGAACTCGGTGTTGACGGCCAGCGACAGGCTCAAGGGATTCAGCCGTGCATTGAAGGACCATCACCTGACTGTTCATCCGGACTTGGTCATCAATTCGGATTCCACGATCGACGGCGGCCGTATAGCCATGAACGAACTCATTGCCCACAGGAGCCTTCCCACCGCAGTCTTCGCGCACTGTGACGAGGCGGCGTTCGGGGCACTGATGGCCTTGCGAGAGCATGGGCTGTCCGCACCAAAGAATGTCTCCGTGATTGGAATCGACGACCACCCCATGAGCTGGTTCCTCGGCCTGAGCACGGTGGCGCAGCCAGTGGCGGACCAGGGTGCCTTCGCCGCCAACCTCCTGGTGGACCGGCTCCAGAACGCCGACGCCCCCAACGAACCCTCCCATCATTTCCTTGACACGAAACTCATTGAACGCAAAACCACGCGCCGCCAGCGCTGAACGGACCACTCCACACCATGACTGATACCCGAGCCACCCAGAAGACCGCCTGGACGGGCGCCACCGCGCTCCTTTTCGACCTCGACGGCGTGCTGACGCCCACCGCCGTGGTGCATGAGCAGGCTTGGCAGGAGCTCTTCGACGGCTACCTGGCCGAAACGGGCCATCCGGACGGCTACCAGGAGAGCGACTACTTCGACCACATCGACGGCAAGCCGCGCTTCGATGGCGTGCGTGATTTCCTCACCTCCCGTGGAATCACGTTGCCGGAAGGACCCACCGACGACGATCCCGCCAACACCAGCGTGCAGGGCCTGGGCAACCGCAAGAACCGGATCTTCAACGAGATCGTGGATTCGCGTGGCGTCGAGCCCTACGCGGGCTCCGTCCGCTTCATCCACGCCGCATTGGAGCTGGGACTCAAGCTCGCCGTCGTGTCCTCTTCCCGCAACGCGCCCGCCGTGCTGAAGGCGGCCGGACTGGATGGCTACTTCCCGGTGGTGGTCGACGGCCAGGTGGCGGCCGCCGTCGGGCTCCCCGGCAAGCCGGATCCGGCCACGTTCCGTTACGCCGCCGAACTGCTGGACGTTCCAGCCGAGGGCTGCGTCGTCGTCGAGGACGCAGTGTCCGGCGTGCAGGCCGGCAGTGCCGGGAACTTCCGCGCCGTGATCGGGGTGGACCGGGGAGCCGGCCGCCAGACCCTGCTCGACGCCGGCGCAACGTTCGTGGTCGACGACCTCGATGACCTCCTCTAACCAAGCCGTTTCACCAGAAACAGAAGGAACCCAACAGTCCATGGCACTCATCAGCTCCGACCGGCTGCGCTTCCCCTGCGAACCGTGGAAGCTCGTGGAGAGCATCCACGTTCCCGGCGACGCCGGTACGCTCGAAACCCTCTTCAGCCTCGGCAACGGCCACCTGGGCATCCGCGGTGCCCATTGGGCCGGGGCGGACGCCGAACTCCCCGGCACGTTCATCAACGGTTTCCACGAAACGTGGGACATCAAGCACGCCGAGAACGCGTATGGCTTCGCCCGCACGGGACAAAGGATCGTCTATGTGCCGGATGCCAACAACTTCAACGTTGTCATCGACGGCGAGCAGCTGAGCCTCACAGAGTCCGCGGTGCAGAATTACCGCCGCAGCATCGACTTCGCCACGGGTGTGTACGAATGCGCCGTTACCTGGGAGTGCCGTTCAGGCGCCATTGTCACCACCCTGGAGCGCCGCGCCGTCGGGATCGATTCAAGGGGTTCCCTCGGCATCGAGCTGAGCCTCACCGCAGACCGCCAGGTGTCCGCTGACATCACGTCTTTGGTGATCAATCGGCAGGACCAGCCTGTGGAGGACCACTCGGCCCACGACCCCCGCCGCTCCGGCCGCCACGCTGGCCGGGTGTTGCTTCCGCTCCACCTCCAGGGCTCCGACGGATCGCTGCGCATGGCTTGGGAAACCGCTGAATCCCGGCAGCGCATCGGCATGGCCGTGGACCATTGGATATCCGCCGAAGGCCAGCCCTTCGAAACCGTGGTGGGGGAGGACGAGTCAACGGTCCGCTACGTCATGGCCGTGAATGAAGGCGAGACGTTCCGCTTGGAGAAGAGCGTCAGCTACGTCGTGAACAGCGCCGATGCAAGCGAATCAGACCCGGGCGAGATCCTCGCGTCCGACGCCGAATTGGGCCTCGTGCCGTTTGACGCGCTCCTCGCCGAAGGCACGGCGCACTACCGGGATTACTGGTCTACGGCGGATATCACCATTGGCGGCCAGCCCGAACAGCAGCAGGCCGTGCGCTGGAGCCTGTTCCAGCTCGCCCAGGCCACCGCGCGGGCCGGCGTCGCGGGCATCCCGGCCAAGGGCGTCAGCGGCTCCGGCTATGAGGGCCACTACTTCTGGGACCAGGAGGTGTACCTCCTGCCGTACTTGACCTATACCAACCCGGCCGCCGCGCGCCAAGTGCTGGAATCCCGCCACGCCATGCTTCCCGACGCCCGGATTCGGGCCAAGGAACTCAGCGTGGACGGTGCACTGTTCCCGTGGCGCACCATCAACGGGCTCGAGGCCAGCGCGTACTACGCCGCTGGCACGGCGCAGTTCCACATCGCCGCCGCCATCTCCTTCGCAGCCAACCGGTACCAGTGGGCCAGCGGCGACGCGAGCTTCCGCGCCGAAGTGGGCGCCGACCTGTTGATCGAGACGGCCCGCATGTGGGCTTCGCTGGGCTTCTTCGGCAAGGACGGCTTGTTCCACATCCACGGCGTCACCGGCCCGGATGAATACACGGCGGTGGTCAACGACAACCTCTACACCAACGTCATGGCCCGCTTTAACCTGCGGGCCGCTGCGGCACTGGAACACCCGGACGTCCCCGACACCGAGCGGATGGTGTGGCAGCAGGCCGCCGCGCGTATGTCCCTTCCCTACGATCCGGACATGGAGATCTACAGCCAGGACAACGACTTCATGACCCTGGAGCCGTGGGACTGGAACACCCCTAAGTCGAAGTACCCGCTGCTGCTCAACTTCCACCCGCTGGTGATCTACCGGCACCAGGTCCTCAAGCAAGCGGATACGGTACTGGCGATGTTCCTCCAGTGGCAGGACTTCACGGCCGAGGAAAAGCAGCGCGCGTTCGACTTCTACGATCCCATCACCACCGGCGACTCCACCTTGTCCGCCTGCGTGCAGGGCATCATGGCGGCCGAGGTGGGCTACTCCGACGTCGCGCTCAAGCACTTCACCGAGGCCTTGTTCATCGACCTGGACAACACGCACCACAACACCGTTGACGGCGTGCACATCGCGTCCACCGGCGGCATCTGGAGTTCCCTGGTGTGCGGTTTCGCGGGCATGCGTGACCAGGGCCAGGTCCCGCACTTCGATCCGCGGTTGCCGGCCGAGTGGGACAGCCTGTCCTTCCGGCTCAAGATCCGCGGGCGCCTGTTGTCCGTCGAGCTGCGGCCGGCGACCATCAGCCTTGCGCTGGTTCCGGATTCAGGTTCTCCTGGGCTAGGGTCCGACGCCGGTTCCGCACCTTTGGAGGTCAGCGTGCGCGGGCAGCGGGTAGTCGTCGGCGTTGAGACCGTCACTGTGCCGCTCGACGAAGTGCCGGTCCCCGCGCCGTCGGTCTTCCCGAGCCTCTTCCCGACGGCGGGACTTCCGGTGATTGGGAGCGCGCGGGTCTGAGTTAACCCCCAAGCTCAGCCCGGGCCCCGCAGTCCATCAGCGTCTTGCTTCTGGTAGATTGTCGCAAAAATGACGGTGATCCATGCCGTCGGGGTATTTGGGGGTCTCCTTGAGCGTGCGTGGATTAAGGTTCTTGGCTGTTTTCTCTGTCCTGCTTGGATTGCTCACCTCCACGGGGGTTTCTGCCGTCCCGGCCTCCGCCCGCGCCGCCGAGAAATCCCCAGCCTCTGCGCCCATGCTCGGTCCAACGCAACCGGTGGACCCCGGCACCTTTGTGTCGCTTTCACCGTTCCGCGCCCTGGATACCCGAGGTGGTTCGGCTGCGGGTGCTGATGCGCCTGTGTCGTTCCAGGTGGGTGGGGTTTCGGGGATTCCGGCGAATGTTTCGGCTGTTGTGTTCAATCTGACGGTGACGGGGCCGAAGTCGTTCGGGTTTGTGAGTGCGTTTGCTTCTGGGACTGAGCGTCCGAATGCGTCGAATGTGAATTTCGGCGTTGGGCAGACGGTGGCGAATTCGGTGACGGTGCCGGTGGGTGCTGACGGGAAGGTGACGTTGTTCAACCGGTCCGGCGGTTCCACCGATCTGATTGCCGACGTTTCTGGGTATTACTTGTCCGGGGCTCCGGTGGTTCCGGGTGCGTTTGCGCCGTTGGCTCCTTCGCGGATGCTGGATACGCGTGGTGGTTCGGCTGCGGGTGCTGATGCGCCTGTGTCGTTCCAGGTGGGTGGGGTTTCGGGGATTCCGGCGAATGTTTCGGCTGTGGTGTTCAATCTGACGGTGACGGGGCCGAAGTCGTTCGGGTTTGTGAGTGCGTTTGCTTCGGGCACGTTGCGTCCGAATGCGTCGAATGTGAATTTTGATGTTGGGCAGACGGTGGCGAACTCGGTGACGGTGCCGGTGGGTGCTGACGGGAAAGTGACGCTGTTCAACCGGTCCGGCGGTTCCACCGACCTGATTGCCGACGTCTCGGGCTATTACCTGTCCGGGGCTCCGGTTGTTCCGGGTGCGTTTGCGCCGTTGGCTCCTTCACGGATGCTGGATACGCGTGGCGGTTCGGCTGCGGGTGCTGATGCGCCTGTGTCGTTCCAGGTGGGTGGGGTTTCGGGGATTCCGGCGAATGTTTCGGCTGTTGTGTTCAATCTGACGGTGACGGGGCCGAAGTCGTTCGGGTTTGTGAGTGCGTTTGCTTCCGGGACTGAGCGTCCGAATGCGTCGAATGTGAATTTCGGCGTTGGGCAGACGGTGGCGAATTCTGTGACGGTGCCGGTGGGTGCTGACGGGAAGGTGACGTTGTTCAACCGTTCGTCCGGTACTACCGACCTGATTGCGGATGTTTCGGGTTACTTCATGGGCCAACTCATGCCGCCGGCGACGCCGGTCATCTCTCCGCCCACGAGCATTACGACCTTCGCTGGAAGTGACTGGGGTACGGTCAATGGCGGAGGGACTGTTGGTGAAGGGCAATACGATTTCACCATTAGTGAGCCGGGCACGTATCCGGCAAAGGGTTTTATTTACTCGGTCAGTGGTGCTCCAGTCTCCTCATTCCCGGTCAATCTCGGCTGTGACACCCCTCGGGTCGCGCAATTTGTGGTGGTCTGTCCGACCGAAGGACGGAAAGCGACAGCGACGGTGGGGTCTGTTGATTACTTCACTTTTATCAGCGTTTGGGCGTTCAACGACGCCGGCTTTAGCAATCCGACGACCTATCGGTTCAGTGTGGCAAATGCCGTGCCTGTGCCCACGACCGTGCTCCCGATCACCGCACCGAGCGGAGGGAATTGGGTGCCCGTTGCTACCCAAGTCGGCGGCAGGCCTATAGCCACCGGTTCTTGTCAGGGAGATACGAGCGCGGGATACCCCGGGAGCACCAAAATGAATGCCCTTCAACTGAATGGGGCACCAGGCCAGTTCGGGGAGACGGCGTCGCTGGCAGTGAATACGCTGGAGAGCTTCAGCGTCTCAGGATGGTTCTGCCCCACAAAAATAGCAGGTGGAACAACCCAGTCGCTGATAGCGCAGGTTGCCGATAGCGGGGCCCTGGGCGGGGCGCTGCGGCTGGATCCAAAGGGCTCGCCCGAGCTGGATACCTGGACCACGGGCAACACGCTGGAACAGGTGCAGACCTGGCCACAGTCGGACAATGCCTGGATGTTCATTTGCGCTGTTTATGACAAGGTCAATCAACAGTTGCGCATTACTGTGACCTCGGGAGGTACCACTTCAACCTGGACCACGGCCGCAACCTCGACCCAAAGCCGCCTTCCCTCCACGACCGGGTCAGTGCGGCTAGGCGAGGGCTTCAAGGGTCAGATCCTCAATCCGGTCATGACCCAGGGGATCCTTACAGACGATCGGTTCAGTAACGTACAAAACGTTTTCACGCCCACCTCCCAAGGGGTGCTCAGATGAGCAAACTGCAGCCAAGCGGCTAGCGATCGATGGCTCCCCACCGGCACGCTCACCTTACTCAGCATCGGGTCGATTAGGGACGGCGGGCGCCGTCTCCGGCGCATCCCAGTCGATGTGGTGGCGATAGACCCAGTCGAAGTTGTCGGCCGTCTTCCGTGCGAGTGAGCGGAAGACGGCCTTCAGCACAAGGTCTTCGAAGACTCGCTTGAATTGGCCGCGGATCTTCGGGGCGGCGTTCCGGCGGCCCCATTCGACCACCGATTCCGCCCGGCTCCGGCGTTCCTTCTCGTAGCGGGACAGGGCGCCGGGATGTCCGCGGGTGAGATGCCCCGAAGCGATCGCCCGAGCGCGACGGCGTCTTCGATCGCCATGGAGGCGCCTTGCCCGGACGACGGCGATGCTGCGTGGGCAGCGTCTCCCACCAGCATCAGGTTCCCTCGATGCCAGCTGGGAATGCTCGGAAAATCGGAGGTAGTGTACGGCCGGATGTGGTGAGCTTCCAGGGGTCTTCCTTGGATCCAGCGGCCATCTACGGTGTCCTTCCTGGCGGGCGTCACTGCAGGCGTCGCGCGGGTGTTGGCTACACGCTACACAGGGCCGGGCGGCGCTGGAAGGCGGGGAGTGGGGCGGGTGGTAGCCGTCCAGCACCTTGACCGCTAGGGACGGTCCGACCCGGGCTTCCGGGCCGGGTGCCGGCGCCCTCGGGCGCCTGATGACCGTCGGGGTGTGACCGCACTTGTGGGTCTGATTTTGTAACAAAGCGATAGTGTCCTATGTCTATTGCGGAAACGCGTGGACAACATGTAGCTTTCTCTCAGCATTCCGTGCTTTGGGGGAACGGTTTTATTTTTTGGGGATCCCGCGCACTTCCTTCTCGTGAAAGTAGTCCCGTGGGATCTCGTCCTTCGTTGCTGTTGCGTGCTGTTTGTGGGTTGTCGGTAGTAGCGGGGTTGTTGGCGGCGCCCGGCCCGGCCTGGGCAGGACCTCTGCGCGGGGGCGCCGGCATTGCCGGGCCGGTGACGGAGAGCGTGGCGACGACCCAGGCGGCCCAGAACAAGATCGATGTCGTGGTCGACGCCCTCACGACCCCGACCGAGCAGACCGTGGCGCACCCTGACGGGACGTTCACCCGGACCGTGAACACGGAACCTGTCCGCATGCAGACGGCGGCCGGATGGCAGGACATTTCCACGGACCTGGTCCAGGCCACCGTGAACGGGCAGGCGGTCCTCAAACCCAGGATGACGCCTGTCGATGTCACCCTCGCCCGTGGCGGCAGCACCCAGATGGCGAGCGTGGATGACAAGCGCGGCCACGTGGTGAAGCAGTCCTGGCCCTTCGATCCGCTGCCCGAGCCGGTGGTTGCGGGCAACACGGCCACGTACGCGTCGGTGCTGCCCGGGGTGGATTTGATCCAGGTCAGCCACAAAACCGGCGTCTCCCAGGTACTGAGGATCGCCACCGCGGAGGCCGCGAAGGATCCGCGGGTGGTGCAGATGCGCATCTTCCTGGACGCACAGAACGCCACCGTCCAGGCCGAGCCCGGCGGCGGCCTCTCGGCCACGGGCACGGACACGGGGAAAGCGGAGCTGCGCACGGAGATGGGGCAGTGGTGGGATTCCTCCCAGACGGGAGCGTCGGCGTCTGATCCGGGCGGGCCCGGGATCACCCGCCCGTTCTCCCTGAGTCTGGGGTCCGAGAACGGCAAGCAGACCCAGGTCCTGGGGATGAGTGAGATCCTGAACCTGCCGAACCTGCACTACCCGTTGTTCGTGGATCCGGACTGGTCCACCGTACGGGCCTCGTACCTGTACGTGGACAGCGCCTACCCGACCACCCCGTACTGGAACGGCCAGTACACGGACTCCACCGTGCACGTGGGGTACCTCCCTTCTTACTGGGCGCCGGACGGTGTCTCCCACACCACCCGCGGCTACTACCAGTTTGACACCACGCCGATGTCGGGCAAGATCATCCTCGCGGCCGTGATGAACGCGACCGAGACCTGGTCCTCCTCCTGCACCGCGACGCCGGTCGACGCGTGGGTGACCGGCGGTATCAGCCCGGGCACGACGTGGAACGCGCAGCCCGGCCTGGTCGCCAAGACGGATTCCAGGACCGTGGCCATGGGATATTCGTCCGGTTGCCCGGCCGGGACGGTGGGTTTCAACCTCTCATCAATCAAGTCGACCCTGCAGACTGTCAGCCAGTGGACGGTGTCACTGAGGGCCGGCAATGAGGGGGACCCGTTGGGGTGGAAGCGGTTCAACAACGACGCCTCGATCATCGTCACCTACGACACGCCGCCCTACACCCCGGGGTTGTGGAATATCAACAACGCCCGCTGGACCGGGGCGCCGTTCGCGTCGACCTATGTGACCCGCATGAACTACCCGATCTATACCCTGACGGTTGGTGACCCGGACGGCGCAGCGGGCGGGAACATCAACATCTGGATGACCGTGTTCAGCACCGGAAGCTCGCCCCAGCAAATGTTCAGCACTGGTCCGATCTCGGTGTCCGGGTCCGGAGGCTACCCGTCCTGGCAAGGTCCCAATCTGCTGGCTGACGGGGTGTACCAGCTCCAGGCCCAGGCCCAGGACTCGAACGGCGTGAACTCCGGGGTCATGCAGTTCTTCTTCGAGGTGAAGACAACGGCACCTGATGCACCCTCGATCATCCCGCCGACCACGATCACGACCGTGCAGGGCACCACTACGGGCACCGTGAACAACGGGGGTAAGGTCGGTGCCGACCAGTACGCGTTCTCGATCAATGACTCGGGGACGTATCCGGCTCAGGGATTCGTCTATGCAGTCACGGACGGGAATGGGCCGTCTTCTGTGCCGACCACTGTCAGTTGCAATACGCGGGTGAGGGAATTCGTGGTGGTCTGTCCACCCGATGGGCGGACAGTAACGGCAACGGTCACACCGGTGGATGCGACCACGATGTTGACTGTGTGGGCGTTTGACTATGCCGGAAACGTCAACAGCCAGACCAAGTCCACCGCCCCGACGTCCTACACCTTCACCACCGGAGCCGCAGCTGCGACCCCTGTGACGATCCTGCCCGCGACGGCTCAGGGCGCGAGCTGGGTGGATGTGGCGACCAGTGCCGGGAACCCGGACAGGAACCTTTCCACCAGTTGCCAGGACTCCCTGAACCCGGCAGCCACGGAAACCGGAAAAGCCTTGCAGCTCACCGGAGCGGGTCAGTATGCCGCCACGGGTCAGCGCGCAGTGGACACATCCCAGAGTTTCAGCGTCTCGGGCTGGTTTTGCCCGTCGCCCGCGAACCCGGCCGCCGACGCGACAATCCAGTCGCTGATCACGCAATTGGCAGGACCGACATCCCCGGGCGGCGCGATCCGCATGGCAACGTCCAGCCATCTTCCCGAGATCGACGCATGGGCAGGAACGAACGGGACGGGCCTTGAATCCGTCCAAAGCCCGTTGCAACTGCCGGTCAATTCGTGGACCTTCGTGTCCGCGGTGTACGACACGATCAACCAGCAACTACGCATCACCGTGAATTCAGCCGGCTACACCACAACCTGGACCTACGCGACCGCGACCCAGACCCACATCGCCGCTCCTGCGGACCAGCCGGTGTTGCTGGGGGCTTCCTCCACCAGCGGCGGGGACCAGTTCATCGGCCGGATCATGAACCCGGTGGTCGCCCAGGGCGTTCTGACCGCGTACCAGTTCAACACTGCGCACTCGACCTTCAAAAGCATCGCCGACACAAAAGGCGCCTACCCCATGGGGGTTCTGAAATGAGCAAAGTCCCGAACCGCCCGCGGGCCGGCAGCGCCATCGTTCTCGCGGTGACCGCCGCGGTGGTCACCGCCTCCGCGGGCCTTTTCGCGATCACGATCGACCCCGCCGCCGGGTGGACCCCGGCCGTTGTGCCTGCGCACGGGGCCGACGTCCCGGTCAGCCCCTGGACCCCGGCAAGCCAGGACCCCGTGAGTGTGCCGCCGTTCGTGGACGGAACCGACCCGGCATCGGTCCACGGAACCGTCAACGGGACCGGACCGGCGACCCTGACCGGCACTCCGGCACGGGGTCCGGGTGCCGGGAGCGGACTGAGCGTGAAGACGGCCGTCTTCACCGGCGGCGCTCCCATGACCGCACCCCCGGCGCCGGTTCCGGTCAATGACCAGGGATCCGGGAACTTCACCGCCCTGCCCGGGGCATCCTCCGGTTCCTGGGGAGTCACGGGCCAGACCGGCGGCTTCACCTGGAGCTACCCGTTCAGCGCCCGGAAGGCCCCCGCCGGGCCAACGCCGGCCCTGGGTCTGGCCTATGACTCCTCCTCGATCGACGGCCTGACCAGCGCAACCAACAACCAGGCCTCCACGATCGGCGATGGCTGGTCCCTGGCCGGGGCCGGGTCGATCCGGCAGAAATTCGCCCCGTGCATGGACCAGGGCCTGCCGGCCGGCTCCACCTACGATCTGTGCGGGAACCCCGGCGGGCAGCAGTTCAGCATCTCGTTCGGCGGCCGCACCGGCCAGGTCATCAAGGACGCCAGCGGGACGTACAAGCTGCAGAACGATGACAACACCCGTATCGAATACCTGACCGACAACACCAACTCCAACGGCACGTTCGATGGCGGGTACTGGAAACTGACCGACACGTCCGGGACCCAGTATTTCTTCGGCCGCAACCACCTCCCGGGATGGGTCGGCGGGAACGCCTCGACGAATTCCGCCGACACGGTCCCGGTCGGGGCAGCAACCCCGACCCAGCCCTGTTCGGCCGGTACTTTCGGCGCGTCACTGTGCCAGCAGGCCTACGCCTGGAACCTGGATTACGTCGTGGACGTCAACAACAACTCCGAGGCGTTCTACTACACCCAGGACACCAACAACTACACGACCCAGGCCGGGACGGGTCCGCTGAAGAGCTATGTGCGCTCCAGCCGCCTGGCCCGGGTGGACTACGGCATGCGCGCCGGCAGCGAACTGGCCTCCTCCTCACCACTGCGCATCGAACTGGCCTACACGCCCCGCTGCACCGGGGTCGACTGCACCGTGGGCACCGACGTCCCCACCGCCTTCGCCTGCGCCCCGACCGGGACGTGCGCGGTGTACTCGCCCACGTTCTACAGTGACCAGCGCCTGCTGAAAGTCACCACCCGCACCAACACCGGCCCGGGGGCGTACCAGGACGTGGACGCCTGGAACCTCCACCACTCCATGCCGGACCCCGGAGACGGGACCAAACCGGCGCTGTGGCTGGGATCGGTGGACCACCAAGGACTGAACACGGCCACAGGCGCGGGCGCGGCGGTTTCGGACCCGGGCGTGGTCTTTGCCGGCGCATCCCTGCAGAACAGGGTCGTCCCGTCCCAGGCCGACGGGCTCGCACCGCTGGACAGGTACCGGATCGGCACGATCACGACCGTCACGGGCGCCTCCATCGCCGTGTCCTACCTGGGCACTGAGTGTTCCGGGACCAACCTGCCGGCCGCTCCCGAGACGAACACGCTGCGTTGTTTCCCCCAGTGGTGGACTCCGACCACACCGATCGCCCAGCCGGCCAGGATGGATTACTTCCACATCTACCCGGTCGCCTCGGTCACCACCAATGTCGGGCCGGGTGCCAACGGGTCGTTGACCATGGCCACCCGGTACGAATACCAGGGCACTCCGGCGTGGAAATACGCCGCCCCCGCCTTCGTGTCCGGCACGGGCGGGTCCCAGCTGACCTGGTCGGTCAACACGGGCTGGTCCAAGGTCAAGACCATCACCGGTACCGGCACCGCGGCGCAAAACCCCTCCAGCATCACCACTTACCTGCGTGGCCTGGACGGGACACCGTCGAACGGCAGCGGCGGGATCAAATCCTCCTCCGTGACGACGTCGGACGGCACCGCGATCACCGATTCGCCCTGGTTCGCCGGTGCCGCGGTGGAAACCCAGAAATTCCTGGGCGAGACCGGCCCGCAGCTGAGCACCAGCATCAGCATCCCCTGGTCCTCGCCCGTGACAGCCACCGGGGCCACCACGCTGGGTTCCCCGACGGCCCGGCACACCGGCACCGCGTCAGTGAAGACAATCCTCGCCAGCAGCACCGGGGCAGGCACCCGTACCACGACCACGTCCAACACGTTCGACAACGGCACCGGCAACCCGAACTATGGGCGGGTTACTTCCGTGTCCAATTCCGGGGAAACCGGCGGAACCCCCGGCAGTTGCACCGTGACCGCCTACGCTGACAGCACCGGCGCGAACAACACCGGTCCCAACCTGCTGGCCCTGCCCGCCACCACCACCACCTACGCCGGGCCCTGCACCGGAAACGGGGCACCGGCCGGGAACATCATCGCCGCCGCCGGCACCCTGTATGACTCCTCGATGGCCGCCACCCCCGGCGCGCCCACCTACCAGGCCCCGACCCTGGGCAACCCGGCACGCACCGACACCGCCACCGCAGTCAACGGCACCACCGTCGCTGCCTGGAAGACCGGCCCCACCCTGGCCTACGATTCCCTGGGCCGGGTCAGCTCCTCCACGGACAACACCACCGGCACGGCCCGCACCACCCAGATCGCCTACACGCCCGCCACCGGGTTGCCCACCTCGGTGACGACCAAGAACCCGCTGGACTGGACCACGACCACTGCGTTTGATTCCATCCGGGGCAACAAAACCACGTCCACGGACGAGAACGGCAACGTCACCAGCTACCAGTACGACGCCTCCGGCCGGGTCACCGGTGTCTGGGACCCCATGCGCCCGCAGGCCAGCAATGCCACCCCGACCCAGGCCACCGCGTACACGATCTCCCAGAGCGCCCCGTCATCGATCGCGCGCACCACCATCAACGGCAGCGGCCAGGCCATCACCAGTTACGAGATCTACGACGGTCTCGGACGGATCCGTCAAACGCAGAAACTCGGCCCGAACGCCGGGACCATCGCCACCGACACGATGTACAACAGCATCGGCGCGAAGCTGCGCGTCAACAACGCCTACCACTTCCCCGCCAACCCCAGCTCCACCCTCACACTCAGTAGCGTTGCCGTGCCGTCCTCGGACGCCTACACCTATGACGGCGCCGGACGACTCCTCACGGACACCGCCCTGGCGAACGACAACCAGACACTCTGGACCACCACCCTCAGCTACACCGGGGTCGACACCTCCACGACCACCGGACCCGGAAACGAATCCGCGACCACCACGGTGGTGAACGCCGCCGGCAAAACCGTCTCCCGCCAGCTCTTCCACGGCACCACCCCCACCGGCC